>JALYOY010000305.1 GCA_030856655.1 Pseudomonadota bacterium
CTACTTCACGATCATGGGCCGCATCGACGACGTGTTGAACGTTGCAGGCCATCGTCTCGGAACCATGGAGATTGAATCGGCACTCGTGTCGAACTCGCTGGTGGCAGAGGCTGCAGTGGTCGGCCGCCCCGATGCGACCACCGGCGAGGCAATCTGCGCGTTTGTCGTGCTGAAACAGGCTCGACCGAACCGCGAAGACGGACTGAAGATAGCCAAGCAACTGCGAGACTGGGTGGCCAAGGAAATCGGCCCGATAGCCAAGCCGAAAGACATTCGCTTCGGCGACAATCTCCCGAAAACCCGTTCCGGCAAAATCATGCGGCGCTTGCTTCGCACGCTTGCCCGGGGAGAGGAAATAACCCAGGACGTTTCCACGCTAGAGAACCCTGCAATACTTGAACAACTGAAACAGGCAATAGCGTAATTGCAGAATCGGCATGTATATGGATAACAGCTTTCCTCGTTGCGTCGAAGCGCCCTTAACCTTATCCCCCCTCCTGCCCCGCATCACCGATTACGACAATGGCATAAGCGCTATCGATGCGGAATACTACCGCCCGGGACTTGCCGCAATCCATCTGATGGTCGAAGGCGACAACGCCGCACTGGTGGACACAGGAACTTCATTTTCCGTTCCCGGAACGATGGAAGCATTGCGAAAAAAAAATCTTGCCCCTGGAGATGTAGCCTATGTGTTTATTACGCATATACATCTTGATCATGCCGGTGGCGCGGGAGAATTCATGTACCTTTTTCCCAATGCGAAACTGGTAGTGCATCCACGCGGCGCGCAACACATGGCCGACCCTACCAGGCTTGTCGCGAGCGCAACGGCGGTGTACGGCGAAACGGAATTCAACCGCTTGTATGGAGTCATTCGTCCGGTTGACGCAGATCGCATCGTTGAGGCGCCAGATGGATTTTGCCTGGATTTCAACGGCAGGCCATTATTGTTCCTTGATACGCCCGGGCACGCGCGCCACCACTACTGCATTTTCGACAAACAAAGCCAATCATTCTTTACCGGCGACACTTTCGGCCTTTCCTACCGTGAATTTGACGTGGAAGGCATGGAGTTCGTGTTCCCGACCACCACGCCGGTTCAGTTCGACCCGGCAGCGGCCCATGCCTCGCTCGATCGAATCATGAGTTACGACCCCTCTTATGCTTTCCTTACCCATTACGGCCGCATCGGTCATTTGCGGCGCCACGCTGCGGATATGCACGATTTGATCGACAGCCATGTGATGATAGCCAGGAGGTTGCGCAATCAAGTTCCCGATAGGCATAAGGCGCTAGAGGAAGAACTTGGAGATCTGTTATTACAGCGGATCATTGCGCACGGCTGTAAATTGCCACCTGACAAAATTCTTCATCTTTTGAGCCTGGACGTCAGGCTTAACGCCCAAGGTCTTGAAAATTGGCTGGATCATGCGGGCGGAGGTTGAAGGTTCGCAATCTCTCAAACCGTACAAATAGTAAAACATTACTCATCCTCTCCTACCCTACCCACTGGGTAAATACCGTTCTCAACGGCGCTACCCTATACCCTGGTTCGCCACGTACCACACGAACTTGGAAGTATCGCTTGGTAATGAATACAATACCTTATACGCGTAATGCGCTTCGCTTATTGGCCTCCCCCACGCCTTACGCATTGGAGCGGTGACAGTAATTCAAGAAGAAACCTCTAGGTGTACTAACGTCCAATTGTCCTTCTTCCAATGCTGGGTCATGATTCCAACGCGGCTTCTGTTAATACCACTCAAACTGAATGTAAGAGTCGCATTTAAAATTTACCAAGGTTGGAAATTCTGAATCACTTATTAGTTAACCTGAAAGGAAAGAGAATGAAAACGATATCTGGGGTCTTATTGATCAGTTTATTGTGGGGGTGTTCCAGCCAACCCACGCAACCCACGGGGGCAGAAGATCGGTCCGCAGGGTCCGGCGCGGCGAAGGACAGTTTAAAGACAGTAGAGACAATGCCCACCCTTAATCCCCTTACTGACCCCAACAACATCTTGTCCAAACGCAGCGTTTATTTCGATTACGACAGTCATTCAGGCAGGAATGAATATAAACCTTTAGTGCAATCTCACGCCCAGTACCTGCGCGACCATCCTAATGCCAAGGTGTTGCTGCAGGGAAATACCGATGACCGTGGTAGCCGCGAATATAATCTCGCATTGGGTCAACGCCGTGCCGATAGTGTAAGAAACGCCATGACTCTGACCGGTGCGAAGGAAGCTCAAATTGAATCTGCGAGCCTAGGGGAAGAAAAACCCCGCGCGACAGGGCATGATGAGGCTTCCTGGGCCGAGAACCGGCGAGTGGATATTCGCTATCAAGGCGAGTAAGTCACGAGGCGCACAGCGCAGGTTGGGGCCTGGCCTGCGACGCCAAGGAGTGTCGCTCACAGAGAGGAGAGTGAGCGCGCAAGTAATGCGACCTTCCATCCGTTGGGTAGGCTTTGCGACTGGTCCGCTATGCCGGTAATCTGGCAAGCAGACCATTCGCGCCTCGCCTTCGTCCATTGGGCACCACATCCCCCAAGATGCTGTCGCGCGCTGCGTGGATTTATTTGCAGTCCTTAGCGGCAGTAGCCTGGCTTAATCGGACATTTCATTAGCTTCATTTTCATATACCATACATCCAGCGCCCATTTTCCTCTGCCTCACTCTCTCAAAAAAACATACCGCCGCCGCCGCCGCTGCGTTCAATGATTCCGTGCCGCTTTGCATGGGAATACTGACTTGTTCGCTGGTTGTTTGCAGCACCGCATCCGACAACCCCACTCCTTCGTTACCGAACACGAACGCGATCGGGCCGGTTAACCGGGTCTGATAAAGGCTTATTTTCGACCGAGGGATGGTGGCAATTACCTTGCCGCTAAACGTTCGCGCCACATCTACCAGATTGGACTGCTCGTGAATACGCAGTAGAAAATGCGCGCCCATGGCGGCGCGCAACGTTTTCGGCGACCAGGCATCGGCGCAACCACCGGAGAGATGGACGTCGCTTGCACCGGAGGCGGCGGCGGAACGCAGGATCGATCCAAGGTTACCAGGGTCTTGTATGGCTTCGAGCAACACACGAAAATTATCTCCCCTATCACCCTTATGTATGGGGACAGTTGCGGCCGAAGGGATGGTTATCAACGCCATAATACCCGTGGGTGTTTCAACCGGGGAAGCCTCCCGGAACAACGCCTCCCTCAGCACAAACACATCCGCCTCTGTTCCGGTTCCCCGCTCCGCTAGCAGGCGTTTTATATCCTCGTTCTCGCATCCCGATTCGCTGACGACAAGGCTTTTAGGCTGCCCGATCGCCAGACGGTACGCACTGATCAGATGAACGCCGTCAAGCAATGTCAGGCCAGCCGCCCTCCGTTGACGAGCAGATTTTTCCAGCCTAATGAGTTGCCTGAAAAGTGGATTATCCCGAGAGGTGATGAATTTCATCAAATTTTCATTGGTGCGTCGACACCGCAGCGGCTGTCGGCCTAACCGCATCCGCGCCAGCCTACCCGAATGAGTCCATTGGAATCACCTGATATTTGACTTCCAGTATTTCCAGTTCTTCAGCCCCCCCAGGTGCATGCAGTGTCACCACGTCGCCTTGCTGCGCTTTGATGAGCGCACGTGCCATCGGCGAAATCCAGCTGATGTAACCTCTGGCAGTGTCTATCTCATCAACCCCAACGATTGAAATTGTTTTTTCTTCGCCTTTCTGATGGGTAAAGGTGACAGTCGCACCGAAAAAGATTCTCGCCTCATCTTCCCGAGGCGCAGTGGGATCCACGACTTCAGCCATATCCAACTGCTTGGTAAGAAAACGAATGCGCCGGTCGATTTCTCGCAGGCGCTTCTTGCCGTAGATATAATCGCCGTTCTCCGAACGGTCGCCATTGCCTGCCGCCCATGATACCGTGGCCGTCACCTGCGGGCGCTCCTTGTTCATCAGCCACAAAAACTCGTCCATCAAGCGCGCGTAGCCGCCCGGTGTGATGTAATTTCTAGTGCCGGCAGGGAGGGAGGGCAAAGGTTCGGTAGCCTCCTCTTCATCAAGGCCATTAACCGGCTCGGTTTCTTTGGTAAATGCTTTACTCATATGCTGCAGATTTAATTAGTCAATAAGCCAAGGGGCGGTAGCTTGGCGATAGCAGGTTGACAGTAACCGGGCCGATGCCTGTCAGAATTTTGTCATCCAATGACTAGACTAGCGGGACGTTAAAAATAACCGGATGGGCGTCAGCAAAGGGCGTATGGTTTACTACATATGTTACGACAATCAACGCGGCGTAGCGCCAATCTAGCATTTATTAAGCAATATCCGCTGCGCTTCTGCTGCGGCGCCGATCAGCCCGGCTTCCGAGTTCATAACCACATACACGGGGATTTCCTCCATCAGTGCGGAAAAACGCCCCTTATCGCGAAACGCTTTCATGAAACCGCCTTCTCTCAATTTGTCGATAATTTTGGGTGCAATACCGCCAGCCACATACACGCCGCTACGGCTCAGTCCCGCCAGCGCCAGGTTCCCGGCATAAGCGCCGTAAATGCCAACAAATAAATCCATCGCTTTCACTGCAATGGGATGCTTGTGATTGAAAGCAAGGTCAGCAATGTGCGCCGCCCCATCTTCCTCAAGATGTACTCGCGCCAGTTCCGAAACATCGCTCTTATCCACCTCAAGCAAATTGAGAAAATTGAAAATATTCGTCAATCCTGGCCCGGACAGTACCCGCTCGACCGATACATGCCCCAATTTCTTTCTTAAATATTGGAGTAACCGGTCCTGCAGCTCGTCCGCGGGAGAGAAATCCATGTGACCAGCCTCGGTGGATAATGGTACATAGTGCCCCTCCTGGCGTACTAGCCACGCTACGCCCATACCAGTGCCGGCGCCAAGCACAACGCGCATCTCCCCGACGCAGGATTTTCCCATCTGCAACGTTATCAGATCGCTTGCAAGCAAGTTGTCGATACTAAATGCCACTGCCGAAAAATCATTGATGAGCTTAATGGCGGGAATGGAAAATTCCCTTGCGATCGCTGCGCTGTCCATCAACCACGGCAAGTTAGTAAGACTCACCCTCTGTTCCTTAATCGGTCCCGCCACCGCAAAACATGCCGCTGCTGGGTGACCGCTTATTCCGGACTTCGCCGCTCCGTTCAGAAAATCCCTGAGCACATCGGAAAAATTGGGGTAGTCACGACTGGAGTAGCGATGTTCGTAGCGCACCCGCATATTGCCCTCTTTCAACTCCGCCGCTCGCAGCAGGGTCTTGGTGCCGCCAATGTCGGCGCTGATAAAATATCCGGTCGTCACTTGATCCACCGTTGTGCCGGGTCCTGTCGATAAAACCGTGCCAACTGTTCATACACCGCTGGAAAGTTTGGTTTTACCACCAATGGCACCTCAAAAAAAGCCTCGCTCATCACAGCGAAGAATTCCGCAGGGTTTTCCGCTGCGTAAGGATCGATGATCGTTGGCTCATCCGCATCCACATTCAGGCAGAAACCTGCATAGGCTTTACTGAATGCCTCGCTCCACGCTTGCTGGCTCATGTCCGCATGCAATGGGGGAGACCCGTTAGCATCACCGTTCAGCATGTCGAGTTTGTGGGTGAATTCATGTATGACTACGTTATACCCTATGGCCGCCTCCGCCGCGGCGGTATCTTCCCATGAAAGAATCACGGGCCCCCCTAACCAGGATTCGCCCGATACCGGTTCGCGCGTGCGATGCACCACGCCATCCTCGTCGGCATATTCGTAGTCGCGAACGAATTCACCTGGATAAACAACGACTTCTACCCATCCGTCGTAGTAATCCAGGTCGAGATTCAGAATCAGAATGCAAGCCTGTACCGCGATCATCACACGCATTTCGCCGCTGATAATCAGCCCATGCGCTCCGCTTATTTGCTTGGCATGAAGAAACAAGGTGACGCATTCACGTAGGCGCTTAAGCTCAATCGGATTCAGGCCACGCAGAAATCGCAGCCGCGCTACCGCTTTTTGCCAGAGATCGTCGGGGATGGATTCGTTTTCAAGAATGCGGCGACGATACCAGGCTTTGAAGTTCCAGGACATTAAGGAACCTCTGAATAAGTCCCACGCGGGCGCGACGGCGGCTTTGCGGGATGAGATGCGCGAAAGACGACGACGTGAATGGTTATCCCCTTCGCTAGGAGCCTGACAAAGCAGGTCGCCCGTAAGACGCCGTCCCTCGCTCAGTTAGCAAATGAGCGGCAAAATCGGGCACTCATCCGCGTCGCTCCTTGGCATCGCGTATCAACGTAGATGCGCAAGCTACGACCTTCGTCGTGCGCCTTGTGAGCACCCCATTTTGCCGCAACGCGCTCCATGGAGGACTCATTCAGAGGTTCCTTGGGCTTCAGAATCAGTCCTCGCCGGATTCCAGCGCATTGTTGTTTTCTACTTGTGAAGCATCCAATTCCACCGCATCAATCCGGGCGAAGCGCTGGCTGATCTTTCGGCTGGAAATATGCACGTCCTCTATGTCCTGATTGGCCAGACGGATATGATCTGCGAGCTTCTTCATGCGCTCGTCGAAGCGCGCAAAATCCTTGCCCAGCCTGGAAAGCTCATGTTGAATGATATGCACCTGCTCACGAGTTTCCATATTCTTAAGTACCGCGCGTGCGGTATTTAACACCGCCATCAGGGTTGTAGGGGAGACTATCCACACCTGCTTCTGCATGGCGTAATCCACCACGTCAGAATGATAAGCATGAATTTCGGCAAAAACCGCCTCAGCCGGGACGAACATCACCGCGCCGTCACAGGTTTCCGGCGGCAGGACATATTTGCTGGCGATGTCATCCACGTGTTTTTTTACGTCCGCCTTAAATTGCTTTTGCGCCAATGCCCGGCTGGCGTCATCTGCATGGCGGTCGAACATGCGATGAAAATTCTCCAGCGGGAACTTTGAATCAACCGCCACCATGCCGGTTGGCGGCGGCAGCCGCAACACGCAATCGACGCGGCTGCCATTGGAAAGCGTGTGCTGCATGGTGTACGCAGCCGTGGGCAGAATGTTGCGCACCAGTGCTTCCAGTTGAACCTCGCCGAAGGCGCCGCGCGAACGCTTGTCGCCTAGAAGTTCCTGCAAGCTCACCATGTTGGTGGTAAGACTGTCTATTTTCTTCTGCGCCTCGTCGATGGTCGCGAGCCGCGTCATCACGCTGGTAAAAGTCTCGTTGGTTTTTTTGAAGCCCTCGTCAAGACGTTCGGTGACATGGCCGCTGATCTGATCCAACCGCGCTTCCACCGTTCCGCGCAACTGCTCGGAAGTTTTACCGAGCGCGTCGGATAGGCGGTCACCCTGCTTTGCCAGCCCCTCATGCAAATCCTTAAGCATGTCGCGGTGCTTATCTTCCATTACCCTCGCCTGTTGCGCCAACAACTCGCGCACCAATGTCGAAAGCATGCCCAGCCTGATCACAAGAAAAGCCATGGTCACAAGCAGAATGGCGGCAGCGGTAATAATCAGCAGGGTATCGGGCATGACACTGTAAAGTATACTGGAGAATGCAGTTGCCTAGCAGCCTGTCGGACTTAAAGAATCGAAGCGAAAAAGTGACCGGGCGAGAATAGATTTTGACGATTTTGAAGGCCAACAGTTGTTCTATTGGTCAAAAAGCGGCGAAATATGGACCGGTCAGACGCTTTTGCAGCCGATTTCCTTTAGGTCCGACAGGCTGCTAGGGAATAGGGACACCTTTGAGGCTTTGAGTAGCCCTTTGTGCGGCGTTTTCTGATATAAGGATGAAGCGCCCCGAGTGCGGATAATCGCACAGCCAGCATGTACCGAGTTGCATCCGGCCAATTGCCGCTTACCTCGGCGGCAACCCTGGGGCATTGAACCGCTCGCCTTCCGTCTGATGCCTCTGCCATTTGTTCTGCCATTTGTTCTGAGGCTGCGTCGCGGGATTTTGGCCCCTGAGCTCCTGTTGCTCAAACTGCTCCTTTCGTGCTCTTTTCCCCGGCCGATGTCCCTCGTCCGTAGCGTTCCGCTGCTCCCACGGCCTTGACTCCCATGGCATCGGCTCCTGGCCTTGCTGCCTGCTCTCCCACCTTCGTTGGTTGCTCTCCTGTGCTTTCTGTCTCGGCTGAACATTTTCCTGCCCGCGTTGTCTCGGCTGAGTACGCTCGTGCCCGTGCGGACTCAATAAACTGTCTTGATATGCCATGACAGGCAGTGAGCCCAGTACGGCCAAGGCAGCAAGTGCTGTCCAAAAGGTTTTCATCATTGCACTCCTTTGCTGGTGATATTTAGAATATAACTTGCGTTTGCATCCAGGAAGCCGAATCCGGCAGAGCCGGGAATCTACTTATCAGCAATTGCCTCCGTTGCTTCCGGAGGATAACTTATCTTCAACCCGTCCGTTCGTGCCCACGGCGTCATCAAATGCAACCCGCGTCCCCGAGTATTGATAATGTCTTCCACCCGCATGCCGCGCAGGGTAAGCGCATCGGCGATCAAAGAACGATGACAACGCCATGGAACCGCTTCAGCGCACATCAGTACACAGCGTTCGTGCTCAGCAAGCCCCATGACCTCCCGCACATTAGCGGCAAATTTCGGGGTTTGCATGTAATCGGCATATCCGCGAAAAGACGCATTGCGCCAGCCTCCATTGATCGAATCCTTATGTGCGTGCCGCAGCCCGCCGAGCCCTGGCATATGCGTGTATTTAAGGCCAGCTGTTCTCAGGGAGCCCGGCAACATTTCTTTGTTGAACTGGGGATTGTGTCGAGAACGCGGCACGGTGCGCACGTCGAGAACATGTGTGATCTCGTTTGTTTTCAATAGGCCGACAAATGCATCCAGAGGATGTGTTGAATGCCCAATGGTGCATATCATCAGAGGTTCGATTGCTGACTGCTCTTTCTCCATCGCATTTGCTTACTTTCCCTACCTTTACGTGAATGCTGCGCTTTGCCAAAACGGAGAAAAAGTTATGCTGCTCGACGCTAGCACACTCGAATTATGGAGAAACTCACGGGAGAAAACAGTTTTTGTAACAAGACACGATCCTCATATTACCCTTATTTGGTTATTTCTATCGTGCGATAGTTGCAAAGAACGCTCGGCGGCTGGGGTTCCCTGACTATTCTTGACGGGGCGCCGCAAAGCATCCGAAGCGAGAAGCGTTTAGCGTCACATCGGCGCGCGCCCACGCTTCTTTGAAACGCGCCTCGATCAACGCCGCCCGGTCGTCCTTCTTTTGCGCACGCAACGCCTGTAACAACCCGTAAAGCGCCCAGCCGTTGTTGCGATTCCTCCGCAAATCTTCCCAATACACTATCTCTGCTTCGGCTGGGCGTCCCGAGTCCACCAGAATGGCGCCAAGCGCCAGCCTTGGGGGAGACTGCCATTCCGAAGGCTCTGTATAAACCAGGGCATCCTCAAGGCGAACTGCCCGCTCCAAATGCGCGATTGCGGGATCGAACTGCCCACGGGCCGCGGCAATCTCGCCGGCAAGCACCTCAGGACCAATTTCCAGCACGGCGCGCGCGCTATTCGGCGAAAGTAGCGCGATATCCAGCGATGCATCCTTCATGATCTCGCGCAGTGACGCCAGTTCCTGCTCGGCTTGCTGCAATTGCGCCGTTGCCACAAACGCCAAGCCGCGTACATAGTGCCAGCCCCCTTTCAAAAACGCATTCGTAGATGGGGGCGTAGACTCCTGGAGAATCTCGTTCCACTTTCCGAACCTCGCGAGCGCCCAGTATGGTACCACTCGAAACACCGCTGTCGCCGGCATCCCCTTCAGAACCGCATCGTCTATCTGGCTGGACACGCTTCGCGCCGATTCGATCGCAAGCTTGCTTTGGCCATCCGAGGTGGCGGCAAACCAGAGAAAATGAATGTTGTGAGGATAGTATATGACCGGATACATCCCTTGGGCGTGTTGCTGTGCGAGGTAATCCTCATCAGCAGCGATGGCGAGCCGATTACTCTTTATCGCATCAGCGTATCGGCCCACGCGCTGATAGATGTGCGATGGCATGTGGACCGCATGCCCTGCCGCCGGCATCAGCGTCAGCAGGGTATCGGCCGCCTTTTCCGCCCGCTCGGGCGTACTCGTCGGCTCGATGAGGTGGATATACAGATGCACCGCGCCTGGATGTTTCGGATTGCGTCGCATCACCTCTTCGGTAAGCGCGACGATCTCAGTGGTCCCCTCAAGCGGATAACCATCTCGCATCCAGTAACCCCAGGCGTTGAGATCCATCATTGACTCGACATAGAGCATCGCAATATCAAGATCGTCCGGAAAGCGAGTGTGCGCTTTCCGCATTGCATCGGCGTAAGCCTTATCGTTCGCCTGACGCTCCTGGGCATTCCCTGTATAACGCTTTTCCAACGCGCCGATTAGCGCCCTCTCCCGCGGTGACGCCTTCGCCACCAGCGAGGCGGCATTTTTCACCAACTCCAGAGCCGGCGCTTCGTCTTTCGGTTCCATTGGCGCGTTGATGTTGGGGCCAAGCACAAGCGCCTGACCCCAGTACGCCATCGCAAGGGAGGGGTCAAGCCGTGCCGCTGCGCGGAATGCGCGGCCCGCTTCGGCATGGTTAAATGCGTATGAGAGGTTCAGCCCCTGATTGATGTATTGCTGCGCTAATTTGTTCCGTGTGCTGACCGGGAATTTATGTGGGCCAAGATTCAGCAGCCTAGGTGCGACTTGACTATCGGGAACGGCCTGATTTGCAGGAGCAGACGACTGGACGTAATGCTGATGAGCAGCTCCGGATACCGCGGATGCCGAAGCGCTCCCACCAGCCTCGGAAAATACAGCAGTAGCGGTGATGCTGCCAACCGCCGCCGCCAATCCCAGCGTCGTAAAATGAAACGTACGCAATTGCATGGACATTTCCTCCCCGGTGTAGTGCCTTAGTACGGCGCGTCGGAAGTATTGTTACATAACTGCTCACCATTTTAACGCAATGATGGCGGATAACGCAGTTCTGCCAGCCGCGCCAGCCCGAAATGAATAAAGGCCAGCGCCGCCAGCACCGGCGCGAACAAATTCAGAAACGGTATAAATTGTACCAAACCGGTCAGCAGCCCCAGGCCCCACAGTGATGACCGGTAGGCCGAAAATACTGTTTGCATTTCTTCACGGCTGGCATGTTCCGCCAGCGCATCATAACGAAACAGACGCTGATTCAGATATGCCACGGCAACAAATGGAATGACCGCACCCGCGCCGATTAACCATAGGGGAAGGGTGACCAGCCATATGGCGATAAAGAGTCCGATAGCAAGCAGGGCATTGAGCAGACTACCGGCAACGCCACCGCCGTTTTCACGTTTAAGTAGCGGATAATCGCGGCCGGCCACCAGATGAACCAGGGCAGGCATAGCAAACAAGGCAGTAATCACTAATGCGGTCACAAAAACCAGCGGCACAAAAAGAATCAGATGCGCCACGCCCTGAATTCCGTAGGCAATCCATCTCGGCTCCACGCCTTCGAGCCAAGTCTGAATGCCGATCGCGGTAAGACCGCTTGCAATCCATCCTGAAAAACTACTCCAGAAAGCCATGCCCAGAATCACCCACAACAGACTTGCCGCCAGGATTGGCCAGACTACGATCCACAAGACCTGAAACCGAAACAAATCGCGAAAAGCGCGCGAAAGCGCGTCGAGTACAGGGATCATGCATTCTCCTTCGCAGGGCTCCTCCGGGATTCATTGAACTCCACTCTCGCATCCCGGTTCTGCTTCGTAGGCGAATGAGTTGTGCCAGGTGGTGCGCTCCCAGATTTCCTTGCACACCTCGCCGCAGACTTTACGCTCGAATCCGCACATGCCGCTAAGCGCAAAGCGCGCTGTGTAGGCACCTGCGGCTTCCCCACCTTTGAGTTCGATAATAATGCGCGCCTTTTGTTCAAAGACCTTCAGGTGATAAGTGTTGGTGAGGTCTTTATAGAATTTCTCGGGAATGACGAATTCCTTGCCGTCGATGGAGACCAGGAAAACGTCGGTGATAAAGCGTGGGATGCTCC
>JALYOY010000179.1 GCA_030856655.1 Pseudomonadota bacterium
CAATACGGCTAAGCAAGTGTTAATATCCGATATGCTTTATTTGGACAAAACGTGAAAAAATCTTCCAAAGAATCCGTCAGTTCTGATAGCAGTTCAGTTGATCTGGATGCCGAATTTCGCGCTTCGAACATCAAGGAAGTGCTGGACAAGCTTGATCTTGAATTGATCGGCCTGAAGCCTGTGAAAACTCGCATTCGTGAGACTGCCGCGCTTTTGCTCGTCGATCGCGTCCGCAAAAAATTGGATTTGACTGCTGGAGCGCCTAGCCTGCATATGTGTTTTACCGGCAATCCCGGTACGGGGAAAACCACCGTGGCGCTACGCATGTCCGAGATCCTGCACCGTTTGGGTTATGTGCGTGAAGGACATCTTGTTTCGGTAACGCGCGACGATCTGGTGGGTCAGTATATTGGCCATACCGCACCTAAGACCAAGGAAGTTCTAAAGAAAGCAATGGGTGGAGTACTATTTATTGATGAGGCTTATTACCTTTACAAGCCTGAGAATGAACGCGATTATGGTGCGGAATCGATAGAAATTCTTTTGCAGACAATGGAGAACAACCGTGAAGACCTGGTTGTGATTCTGGCAGGCTACAAAGACCGGATGGACAAATTCTTCCACAGCAATCCCGGCATGCGTTCGCGTATCGCCCATCACATCGACTTCCCCGACTATAGCGCGGATGAATTGCTTGCGATCGCCAAACTCATGTTGGCTGCGCAGAATTATCGCTTCAGCCCGGAGAGCGAAAACGCATTCGGCGACTATATTCGGCTGCGGATGAAGCTGGAGCATTTTGCCAATGCGCGCTCCATTCGCAACGCCCTTGATCGGGCACGACTGCGACAGGCCAACCGCTTGTTCGAGGGCGCAAAGAAGAATCTTTCACGGACCGACCTGATGACTATCGAGGCCGAGGACATCCGCGCGAGCCGCGTGTTTAAAGAAGGCGCGGTTGATCTGGACGGCGATGAAGGTGCGAACGAGGTGTTATCGACCAGCTGATTCAGCATAGTATAGTAGGTCGGGTTAGCGCAGCGTAACCCGAAAATTAATTCAAAAATCGAAATCCCGTCCTATTGTTTGTGTTTGCTGGCGTTTGCTTCCATCAGCCGAATACGCGCAACCTACGCTCTTCTGAAGCCTTTCGCCGGGTTACGCTGCGCTAACCCGCGCTACTACTGCTGCTCAAACATGAGCCAGTTGATTTCAAATCGCCACCACCAAAATAATTTGCTTGAGAACCCACGCCAGAGTTTGATCTGTGCGTACTCATCACTGTTTTAACCGGACACTATGCGTGAACATGAAGAGTAAGTGGTGAATTCACCTAATGCGTCCTACCCGTTTGGAAAAACCATCAAGCAATCGTAACGACTGGCAGACTATCCGCTCCTTGCTGCCCTATCTGTGGGAATTTAAAAGCAGGGTAATCATGGCGCTGGCGCTGCTGGTTATGGCCAAGCTTGCCAATGTTTCGGTGCCGCTGATTCTGAAAGAAATCATCGACGCTCTCGACCGCCCGCCTGCCTTGCTGGCGCTGCCGGCTCTGCTGCTGGCAGGCTATGGGGCATTGCGCCTGTGCAGTACGTTGTTCGGTGAGTTGCGCGACGCGATTTTTGCCAAGGTCACGCAACGCGCAATCCGGCGCGTCGCAATCAAAGTGTTTGGTCATTTGCATGCATTATCATTACGCTTTCACCTGCAACGACAGACCGGGGGCGTGTCGCGCGATATCGAGCGCGGTACGCGCGGTATTTCCTTCCTGCTTAATTTCATGCTGTTCAATATCCTGCCGACATTGCTGGAAATTGGTCTGGTGGCGGCGATTCTTCTTTCAAAGTACGACATCTGGTTTTCCATAATTATTTTTGCTACGCTGGCTGCGTACATTGCGCTCACGCTGATCATTACGGAGTGGCGCATGATTTTCCGCCGAACCATGAACGACATGGACTCGAAAGCCAATACCCAAGCCATCGACAGTTTGCTGAACTATGAAACAGTCAAGTATTTTGGCAACGAGTCCTGGGAAGCACACCGCTACGATGAACACATGCGAAAATGGGAAACCGCGGCGATACGCAACCAGACGTCGCTCGCCGCACTCAACTCCGCGCAGAGCGCTATTATCGCAATAGGCGCGACGTTACTGCTGGGGTTGGCGGCTAACGGCGTGATCGACGGCAGCATGACTTTGGGAGATCTGGTGCTCATCAATGCTTTCATGCTGCAGCTATACATGCCATTGCATTTCCTTGGTTTTGTCTATCGCGAAATCAAGCATTCTCTGGCGGATATGGAAAAAATGTTCGCTTTGCTGGCGGAGAATGAGGAGGTGAAGGACGAACCGGACGCAATTGACCTCATTCCGGGGACCGCATCGGTTCGCTTCGAGGGTGTAAATTTTAGCTATGAGCCCAATCGCAAGATTCTGTTTGATGTCAGCTTCGAGATACCAGCTGGACGCAACATAGCGGTTGTGGGACATAGCGGCTCGGGCAAGTCAACCCTGTCGCGCCTGCTATTCCGTTTCTATGATGTGACCGATGGCCGTATTCTGATAAATGATCAGAATATCCGCGGCGTAACGCAGCACAGCCTGCGAGCCGCCCTGGGTATCGTCCCGCAAGACACTGTCCTGTTCAACGATAGCATTTATTACAATATCGCCTACGGGCGCCCTGACGCAAGCCGTGAGGAGGTCTTCGAAGCTGCCAGATCGGCGCATATTCATGAATTCATCGAGAGCCTGCCGGATAAATACGAGACTGCAGTAGGAGAGCGCGGTTTGAAACTGTCCGGCGGAGAAAAGCAACGGGTCGCTATTGCACGCGCAATTCTTAAAGAACCAGCGGTCCTTATCTTTGACGAGGCCACATCGGCATTGGACTCTAAAGCGGAAAAGGCCATTCAAGCAGAGTTAAAGCGTATTGCCGCGAATCGTACTACCTTGACTATCGCCCACCGGCTTTCGACTATCGCGGATGCCGACCAGATTCTGGTCATGAGCAAGGGCAGCATTATCGAACGCGGCACGCATCGCGAACTGCTTGCGGCAAACGGCGCTTATGCTCACATGTGGGAGCTCCAGCAGCAGGAAGAGCAGACGCGGTTGCAGTTGGCGGATAATCAGGAGCGTAAACCGGATGTCATGGTAACGACGGTTACGCTTTCAGAGACCTAGCAGCCAACATTCAATCGCATTGATGTCAATAACTTATGGATTGCCTCGGGGTCTGCTGGCTTCACCAAATGATGGACAAACCCTGCATTCCTGCTTCGCTCAAGATCATCAGGTTGACCGTAACCGCTGAATGCAATCAATACCGTTTTTCGGGTCTCGCTCATTTCCTGAAATACCGTCGCCAGCTTTAGCCCATCAGGTTCAGGTTTACTCAAATCGAGCAGTGCGACATGTGGGACGAATGAATTCGCCTCCCGTATGGCTGCGGCCGAATCGTAGGCAGTGCGTACTTCGTATCCATACGTGGCCATGAGCATGGCCATTGAATCGGCGCTGTCTATATTGTCGTCCACTATCAGGATGCGTCCTTTTCCAGGCTCAGTCACTTTATCCGGACTTGAAGCCGTGTGGGCGGGGGTATCAATCAAAGGGAGCCGAAGAACAAACTCGCTCCCATGACTGATCCCCTTGCTCGATGCCTTGATGGAACCGCCGTGCAGCGAAGCGAGCTGGAACACCAACGAAAGACCGATACCGAGGCCACTACTTGATTTTCTGACAGCACGCTCTTCCTGCATGAAAAGCGTAAATATTTTTGTCAACATACGCGGGGATATGCCGATTCCATTATCCTGGACCGACATGCAAAACTCGCCTCCTTCCCGGTGGACATCCAGCGAGATTTTGCCGCCTTCCTCCGTGAATTTCGCAGCGTTGGTGAGTAAATTCTCCACAATTTGGATAAGGCGGACAGGATCGCCGCTGACAATAAGCGGCTCATCCCTGATCGTGACGGTTAAATGGTGCCGCCGGCCATCAAGGAGCGTCTTGGTCGATTCCACGGCGTGATGCACGACAACTGCCATGTCTACCGTTTCCTTCCGCAACGTCAGGGTGCCACGGGTGAGCCTGGCAATGTCAAGCAGATCGTCTACCAGCCGGGTCATATGATCCACTTGGCGGGTAATGGTCTCCCTTGCCCACACAAGGCGTTTATCGTCGGAATCGACAAATTGCAATGTCTGAGCGGCATTGCGGATGGGGGATAACGGATTTCGAAGCTCGTGCCCCAGTATGGCAAGAAACTCATCCTTGCGGCGATCTGCATTACGCAGTTGTTCCTCGGCATTCTTGTGATATTGGATATCACCACTGGAACCGACAAATCCGACCAGCCGCTCTCGCTCAAACCGTGGCTCACCGACGAATCGCATCCAGCTATAGGTACCATCTGCCTTGCGCAATCTCAATTCGTGGTCGTAGCCCTTGCAGTTGACTTCCGCATTTGAGCATGCAGCCAAGTAACCGGTGAGATCGTCGGCATGGACAAGATTCTGCCATTCCGTCCCGAGTAGGTCTTCAGCCAGCCGCCCCTGTCTCGTCAATAAACCGGCGATTGATAAATTCGAGCCTGCTGCCGAGGCCGCTGATCCAGATCAGTACGGGCGCGGTGTCTGCAAGCGTGCGAAAACGCTTCTCGCTCTCCCTAACCTCTTGTTCCGCATGTTTGAGCGCGTCAATAGGAACGAATGTAACCACCACCCCTTCAACATGATCTTCGGCTACCTGGTAGGGTAACACGCGGCGCAGGTAGAAGTTCCCCTCGGGAGTATGAACTTCGTCTTCGGCAACTGAGCGTGAGTTCTGGACTTGCACGGCAACCGTTATCAGATCCTGTGGCTCGAGCCTGGATGCAAAATCCCCGATGTGGCGGCCTATATCGGATGGAATAAAGAAGTGGCCCCGGGAATATGAACAAGTC
>JALYOY010000324.1 GCA_030856655.1 Pseudomonadota bacterium
TTCTTGATCTGCTTCAAGATATCGATGCCATTCCTGTCCGGCAGCGATATATCAAGGACCACCACATTACACTCACCCTCGCGTACCTGCCGGATTGCATCCGAACCGCAATCCGCTTCCTTGATAAAAATGGTTTCACCGCTTTCCAGCAGGATTTGCCGCAAGCCTTGGCGAACAATGGCGTGGTCGTCGACGATCAGGATATTCATGGCTGCCGCATGCTCGATTGCGTAACTGCCGGACCGCGTATCTCCCGCGCGACAGGTATCGACAAACGCACCGTGGTACCCTCCCCTGCTGCGCCACTGACGGTTAATTTGCCATCGAGAAGACCCGCGCGCTCGATCATGCCGCGGACGCCGAAAGAATTGTACTTCGCGGTATCTGCCGGCGTAATGCCACAGCCGTTATCCCGCACCTCCAGTTCCAGTTGCCCTCGAGATTGGTCCTCCCCTTGCTCTTTAAACATATCCGCATCCAATCGAACCCAGACGTACGAGGCCTGCCCATGCTTGGCAATATTGATAAGGGCTTCCTGAAAAATTCGGAACACGGCAACCGCCACATCCTGTTCCAGCACGATGTCCTGCTGAGCGCACACCACTTCGCATGGGATGCCAAGGCGCTTGCCGAATTCCCTTGCCTCCCATTTGATTGCCGCAACAATGCCAAAATCCATGATGCCGGGGCGCAAATCGCGAGACATGCGCCGTATCGAATCGATGGTACGGTCAACTACCTGGTCGATAGTGTGGATCTTTGCCAGCAATATCGAATCGTCGTCACCGATGTGGCGGGTCAGCCAGTCCAGGTCGATCTTGATAGCGGTCAAATTCCCGCCGAGATCATCGTGAATCTCCTGCGCGATGCGGATACGCTCGTGCTCCCTTGCTGCCATGATATGCGATGACACTTTCCTCAGCCGTTCGTGAGATTCCTTGAGTTTTGTCTCCCTGCGCCTGCTCTGGGTAACGTTGATGATGACTCCTTCCCATATGACGCCAACTCCCTTCTCCTGGCGCGGACTGGCGCGCAGGCTGACCCACTTTACATCGCGGTACGATTCGATCCACAGGCGCCCTTCCCAGTTCCACGTAGTCAGGCGACTGGCTGACCGCGCCCTGGAGCGGCGCAAACTTTCCCGATCCTCCGGAAGCACGAGATCCAGCATCAGTGCAGGATTTGCCTGCAATGTCCCGACTGCGATCCCGAGCAAATTGACGCATTGGTCGCTTACAAATGGCATAATGTGCCTGCCATCCTCGCAGCGCACATACTGGAATACCATGCCAGGAGCATTGGAAACAATGATCCGCGAGAATGCTTCCCCCTCCGCTGCCTGAGCGGACGCTTCGTCTCTTTCCTCTGGTTTATCCATTGCCGCCATCCGGAGCGCCTTGCCCGATAAGAATGATGGGCAAATAATAGCAACTATGTGCTAGTCAGCGCCATAACTCTTAACGATTACCGTCGGAAAGACGATGTCGCTTTTCGGGCTCATTCTCCTAGCCCCAGTCCTGTTACGCGTTAACCCACCTGATAACTTAATCTATAGGGGTACCTTTGTCCAATATACGGCACGGGCAGAACCCGCTAGATTCTGGAACCTGATATACAGATTGGGTTAAGTAAATGCTTGGACGCCGTATTAAAAAACCGGCTGAACCGTTTAATTCGTCACCTTTGCCTTTAAATCAATGCCTGGCCAAGTCACGTAAAACGGATGAAGGCGCCGTGTTGCCTGGGCGGCTGGTTCTTAGTCACTGCCAGATTGTCGGTGAAGTGGCCCGCGCAATAATGGTGCGCATGCCTCGCTGGCTGCGCGCTGAATTATTTCCAGATGGCGCTGAATTAGTTGCTGCTGCTCATGATATTGGAAAGCTCAGCCCAACTTTTCAGAAGAAAATTTATACCGCACTTTCTCGAAAAGATGAGGTGGTGCTTTCGGCATTGAAGGCGTTCAATGCCGAGGCTGAGAAATTATGGGGAGGGCATGGTGGCGTTAGCCAGGCAGCAGCGGATGCTCAAAATGCGGGGAAGTATATCCCGGAAATTCTAGGCCAGCATCATGGATTTTCGCCAAATTTGGCTTTTTATCAAGCTACCAGTGAAGCATTTGGCGGCCAGCCCTGGCAAATGCAACGTGCCGAATTACTGGCGCAACTCAAACGAGCCCTGGGTAGCGATTTCCCCATTGTGAAAGACGCGTTACAGGCGCGCGTGCTTGCGGGACTCACCACGGTTTCCGACTGGATAGGTTCGGGGTCACTGTTTGAAGAGCCTGATGGCGACTGGCGGCCAAAAATCCAGCAGGCATTGGATTCGGCTGGGTTCATACAGCCACAGCTGAAATCCGGTTTAAGTTTCTTTGACGTATTTAGCTTTATACCCAAAGCCGCTCAAATCAAGCTGATTGAGGCAGCGAACCAGTCTGGCGTGTATGTGCTTGAAGCCCCGATGGGATTGGGAAAGACCGAGGCTGCCCTGTATGCGGCTTATCAATTGCTACAAAAAAAGCTGGCCACGGGTATTTATTTTGCGCTTCCCACGCAGCTACTTCCGACAAAATCCATGAGCGGGTCAATGCGTTCCTGGACCGGATTCTGGAAGATGGGTCATCCCATAAGCAAGCCTTGCTGGTTCACGGCAATGCCTGGTTGAAGCAGTTTGAAATGGGCGAGGAAGGCAACCCCGGCGGGGCCTGGTT
>JALYOY010000182.1 GCA_030856655.1 Pseudomonadota bacterium
CTATTACCCTCCCGGGGTTGTCGGTCACTAAAGCAGCCGAGTTGTTGCAGACCCAGGACAAAATCATCATGACTTTTCCCGAGGTGGCGTCGGTGTTCGGCAAGGCCGGGCGCGCCAATACCGCTACCGACCCGGCCCCGCTGGAAATGGCCGAGACGGTCATCAACCTGAAACCGGAAAATGAATGGCGCCCCGGCATGACCATCGACAAGCTGATCGCCGAGCTGGACGAAGCACTACAGATACCGGGAGTCAGCAATGCCTGGACCATGCCCATCAAGAACAGGATCGACATGCTCGCCACCGGCATCCGCACGCCGATCGGCATCAAGGTATTCGGCAAGGACTTAGGCGAAATGGAGGAACTCGCCAAACAGATCGAGACTGTCGTAAAAACGGTGCCTGGAACCACCAGCGCTTACGCAGAGCGTACCACCGGCGGTTACTACCTCGATATCGAGCCCGACCGCTTGGCGCTCGCGCGCTATGGATTGGCTGTCGGCGATCTGCTGGAAGTGATATCGGTGGCGTTGGGCGGTGAAACGTTAACGACCACCGTGGAAGGCCGCGAGCGCTTCGCTGTAACCGTGCGCTATCCACGCGAACTGCGGCAAGATCCGTTAGCTATTGCCACTCAGGTCCTGGTGCCCCTCCCGAAGGGCGGCATGATTCCGTTGGGACAAATAGCGAGCGTCAAAACGATCAAGGGACCTCCCAGCATTCGCACAGAGAACGCGCTGCTGTCGACGTACATCTTCGTAGACATTCGCAACCGCGATATTGGCGGTTATGTGGCCGAGGCGCAAAAGGCGGTGCTTGAGCAGGTGAAATTCCCCCCCGGCTACTATGCAACCTGGAGCGGCCAGTTCGAATATATGGAACGGGCCAAGCAGAAGCTGAAGGTGGTGGTGCCGCTAACCCTGGTGATCATTTTTCTGCTTCTCTACCTCAATTTCAGGCGATTTACCGAAACTTTCATTGTCATGCTGTCCGTACCCTTTTCGCTGGTGGGCGGCATCTGGCTGATATGGCTACTCGGCTACAATCTCAGCGTAGCGGTGGTTGTTGGCTTCATCGCGCTTGCCGGCGTTGCCGCAGAAACGGGGGTAGTGATGCTGATCTATCTCGATCACGCCTGGGACGCAATCAAGGCACGATGCGCGATCACAGGCAGCAAACCGACAGTGGCCGACCTGTATGCGGCAGTGATGGAGGGTGCAGTCGAGCGCGTGCGGCCGAAGATGATGACGGTGGTGGCGATCATGGCAGGCCTGTTGCCAATTATGTGGGGAAGCGGCACGGGTTCGGAAGTCATGCGGCGCATTGCCGCGCCCATGGTCGGGGGCATGGTGTCGTCGACGATACTCACCTTAATCGTCATTCCAGCTATCTATGCGTTGGTCAAGGAGTGGAGCATCCGGAAGCAAAAAGGAAAATGAATATCGCTATTGTTGGAATGGATTTACGCAACTTTGTAGTTATATCAGTTAATTAACTTATCTTTAAGAGATGAAAAATGCATAGCGGTTGACGCCAGTCTCAGTTCTGTTCCTCGGTGTCTTTTGACGAGGATTCCCCGCTAGACACCCGGTCCACCTCGCGTGCATTGATAGGGTAGCTGTGGGCCGGCCCGATGAAAGGCTGAATCAGCATTCGATCGAGTCGTTCCCAAGCCGGTTCACGGAACAGATTGATGCCAATGGTCATCCCTTCATGGCCATCCCGGGGCTGATCCTTATAGGTGCCCAGCAGCCGATCCCACCAAGGCAGATTGAATCCGAAGTTGGAGTTGGTCTCGTTAGGGTACCAGGAATGGTGGACCCGGTGCATGTCGGGCGTAACCACCAGCCAGCGTAGAACTCTGTCGAAGGATAAGGGGATGCGCACATTGCCATGGTTGAACAATGAGGTTGCATTGAGTAATACTTCGAAAATCAACACTGCAAGCGCTGGCGCTCCAAGAGCGGTTACGACCATCAGCTTGATGCCCATGGAGAGTACAACCTCAATCGAATGAAAACGCACACCGGTGGTCACATCAAAATCGAGGTCGGCATGATGCATCCGATGCAGCCGCCAGAGCGAGGGCACAGCGTGGAATAACACATGCTGAAGGTAAATGGCGAAGTCGAGGACCACTACAGCTATCAACACCGCAATCCATTCCGGAAGGGCGAAAACGTTCAACAGGCCCCAGCCGCGCTCCTCACCCAGTAATGCAACGCCGATGGCGGCTGTTGGGAATACGATACGGAGCACCATTGTATTCAGCGCTGCGATGGCGAGATTGCTCGGCCAACGCTTGAGACGCGTAAGACTCCGCTTACGCCGCGGCACCAATACTTCCCAAATCCCGACAGCAGCCAGGATCGCGACAAAAAAACCTAGCCGGACAATCGGCTCAGCCCCTAAAACGGTTTCGGCCACTCTTATTCTCCCAACTCGGTTGCGAGACGAGGCCCCATGATTGGCATGTATTCAATCTATTGAATTAGGTGTTTAGCCCACGTGTGGTGGTGCGGATCAATGATAACCCTGTCCGGTTCTTCTGACCATACTTTGCAGACCTATTCATAGGTGTGAGCCCCTTAAGGGTCTTAAGACGCCTGGCGAAAGTGTTTATGCGGCGGCTGCCAACATGAAAGAAAAAGGCGTACCTAGAACGCGCCACCTCCCGCCGTCTCCTATTGCCCACTTCGTTCGCAATTCCGACATTGGCTACAGCCTCGTTTTCTTTTTTTGTTGAGAGGGCAGAGTGAAGCCTGGCAAATGAGCATGCTCTTCTTTCCGAATGTTTCCCAGAGGTTCCCTTATGTACTATGGACACAACCATCATGTGGCAGCGGTTGTTTTTTCTGACTATAAAAATTACAATCAGTTGCTATCAATGGGGGGATTTAGCAGCCTCCCCTGTTCAAGACGCTTTGTGTCTAAGGTTTGCTCTGATCTTAGGGAATAACCCGTAGAGGAGAGAGCATGGACGCGCCAGGCAGCAGTAGCAAACCACTTCATTCAATTCCGTCATCCCCGCCAATTACGCTCGCACAGGCCGCTTTGTATTGGTTAAAGCTTGGATTCATGAGCTTTGGCGGGCCAGCTGGGCAAATCGCAATCATGCATCACGATCTGGTGGAGGAAAAACGCTGGATTTCAGAAAAACGTTTCTTGCACGCCTTGAACTATTGCATGGTGCTCCCGGGCCCTGAAGCTCAACAGCTTGCTACCTACATAGGCTGGCTATTGCACCGCACTTGGGGCGGTATCATTGCAGGTGGACTATTCGTCTTGCCCTCGTTCTTTATTCTCGTAGGATTGGCATGGACGTATATGGCTTATGGCTCGCTTCCTGCCGTGGCGGGCATGCTCTACGGCTTCAAACCAGCAGTGGTTGCAATTGTGCTATTTGCCGCTTATCGGATTGGATCCCGCGTATTGAAAAATGCGGTGACCTGGAGCGTAGCCGCCTTCGCATTCTTTGCCATTTTTGCCTTGAAGTTACCGTTTCCGGCAATCGTGCTTTCGGCGGGTCTCATCGGATATTTTGGTGGCAGACTATATCCGACACATTTCAAGGCGATTGGTGGGCACGGTACCGCTCAAGGAAAATATGGTTCCGCCTTGATTGACGACGATACGCCTACGCCAGCACATGCATTGTTTAATTGGGCAAGGCTGGCCCGCGTTGCTGCTACCGGGCTTGCCATCTGGCTGATCATAATGGGCACGCTAGTTGTAAGTTATGGTTGGGACAGCACCTTTACGCAAATTGGCTGGTTCTTCACCAAGGCGGCCTTACTTACCTTCGGCGGGGCCTATGCGGTTCTACCGTATGTTTATCAAGGTGCGGTGGAGCATTACCAATGGCTGACCCCAATTCAGATGATTGACGGGCTTGCCTTGGGTGAAACTACCCCTGGCCCCCTCATCATGATCGTTACTTTTGTAGGTTTCGTTGCTGGTTGGGTAAAGGAAGTTTTTGGCCCCGATGTCATATTTGCTTCGGCTTTTATCGCCTCTGCAATAGCCACTTTTTTTACCTTCCTACCCAGCTTCGTTTTTATACTGATGGGTGGTCCATTTATCGAAACTACACATGATAATTTAAAGCTAACCGCTCCACTCACCGCCATTACTGCCGCAGTGGTAGGCGTTATTGTAAACCTAGCCCTATTCTTTGCTTACCATGTGTTCTGGCCCTCTGGTTTAAGCATGCCACTGGATTGGTTGTCCGTCTTGCTCACAGCTGTAGCGCTGGTTGCCTTATTTCGCTTCAAAGTTGGAGTTATCCCCGTCATTCTGTGTTGTGGCCTGCTTGGCATGGCATCAAACTTTATCCATTGAACATTTGGGGAGCCTGATTTTCAGCCTAGTTTGTAAAGGCGTTATTCAAACTCCGGTGAAATTGCGCCTCATACTGACGCCGTCCGAACACAAACTGGGGGAACAGCCTACGGAACTGGAAGACAAGCCCGGCGTCCAATTAGCAGTCCGCGTACGCTGCTGCTTCCAGTGAACTGAGGAAATCAACATGAAACGATGGCGGATCCCCGTTACTGTGTTTGCGGGTATTGCTGCGATTGGCGTGACGTACATCTATGCCGGCTTATATGACATAGCAGCCGATACGTCCCATTGGCCCGTCACGACAAAAATCCTGGAAACACTGCGCCAACGTTCCATCGAAATTCGCGCAACAGATATTGAGGTCCCGGATCTGGAGAACCCGCGGCTAGTGCTCCGAGGCGCCGGTGAATACGCTGCAATGTGCAGAGGGTGCCATTCGGCTCCCGGTGCGGAAGATTCAGCAATAAGATTAGGCCTTTATCCAAAACCCCCCGATCTTTCCAGGACGCGTATTGATCCAAAAGCCGCTTTCTGGGTAATTAAACACGGCATAAAGATGACCGGCATGCCTGCCTGGGGCCTAAGCCATGATGATATGACGCTATGGAGTATCGTCGCCTTTATCAATAGACTGCCGGAGATGACGCCCCAGGAATATGAGGACATAGTTGCAAAAGCCCTGACCGACGAAGAAATGACTCCGATGAGGACCCACGGAGGAGCACAGGATGTGCATAAGCATGGGCATTCGCACGCAAAACCCGGACAGGAAACCGATAAAGCTCCCGGCACGAGCAATGAGAAGAATTCAAGCGTGCGATAAGCGGTGACTGAAAACAGGGCTGAAGGTAGAGGTAGCGGTAGTAGTAGGTCGGGATTAGCGCAGCGTAACCTGAAAATCCAATCTGCTTTATCACGGAAAAAGGACACCACGCTCCCATGCTCGCCAGCATCCTGTTGGCTCTTCGTCGGCTAACTTATCAGATAAGGCTGCGCTAACTCAATTACATAGACTACATAGGCGTTCATAGACATAAAGATAACTTCCAAAAATTGTTCAAATATTAAAAGCTGATCTAATATGAATCATGGCAGGGGGAAAGCGGCGGCTCGTTCGGCACGTGGCCAGCCATTCGTGAAGCCATATTTCTCAGGGAATGATTTCACACGAGGTCGGAAATGGATTCAGATCTGAATCAGTCTTCGCATCCATCGCACGCCCTTGATCACCGGCACGAAGACGTCATGTCTACCAGTTCGGCGCAGACAGCAGAAGGAGCCAAATGGACATGTCCGATGCACCCGGAAATCATACGGGATTTGCCGGGCGACTGCCCGATCTGCGGCATGGCTTTGGTTCCTATCGCAGGCACAGGCACCGGCGGAAGCGAAGCCGATGCCGAAATGCGTGATCTCGCACGTCGATTGCAGGTCGGGATCGCATTGTCGATTCCACTAGTCGCGGTCGCGATGGCGCCCATGATCGGCATCCATGAACCGTTCGGACTTCAGCCGCTACAGCCGCAATTGCGCGGCTGGATCGAGTTCCTGCTGGGCACGCCGGTGGTGCTGTGGGTAGGTTGGCCAATCCTGCGCAAGTTCTGGCTCTCGCTTGCGCATCGTGCACTCAATATGTACACGCTGATCGGGCTGGGAGTGGGGTTTGCGTACCTGTTCAGCCTCGCCGCCGTGTTTATGCCCGGCTGGTTTCCATCGGCGTTTCGCGAGCATGATGGCGCGGTAGGGACTTATTTCGAGGCCGCAGCAGTCATCGTGACGCTGGTTATGCTCGGCGAATACCTTCAGTCGCGGGCGATGGGCCAGACCAGCCGGGCAATTCAACAATTGCTGAAACTCGCGCCCAACCAGGCTTGGCGGCTGGACGACCATGGAATGGAAGAACAGGTGCCGCTTGAGACTGTGGCCGTGGGCCACCGCCTGCGCGTCAAACCCGGAGAAAAGATTCCCGTGGACGGGACGATAATCGAGGGATCGAGCCGAGTGGATGAATCGATGATTACCGGCGAGCCCGTGCCGGTGGCAAAGACGGCGGGCGACAAGGTTACCGGTGCAACCGTGAATAGCAATGGCTCGCTGGTCATCCTCGCCGAGCATGTGGGCGCGGACACGCTGCTGGCACGCATCGTTCACATGGTCGGGGAAGCGCAGCGCACGCGTGCGCCAATCCAGCGCTTGGCAGATGTCATCGCGGCATACTTCGTTCAGATCGTTATCGCCATCGCCGTCATGACGGCGCTCGCATGGTGGTTTCTCGGCCCCGAGCCGAAACTCGCTTACGCTTTTCTTAATGCTGTTGCGGTTCTCATCATCGCTTGCCCCTGCGCACTGGGTCTCGCCACGCCTATCTCAATGACCGTTGCAATGGGGCAGGGTGCCCGGTCGGGTATCCTCTTCCGCAATGCCGAGGCGATCGAGCGCATGCGCGATATCGACACTGTAGTGGTGGACAAGACCGGCACCCTGACGCTTGGACATCCTGCATTGACCGATTTTATCGCCGATGGCGTTGCGCACGACGAAGCGCTAGCACTGGTGGCGAGCGTGGAGCAGCTTTCCGAGCACCCGATAGGCCTTGCAATCGTCGAGGGCGCCAAGGCGCGCGGTCTGGCACCACACGCAGCAGAAGCGTTCGATGCAATCAACGGCCTTGGCGTCCAAGCCAATATTGACGGCAAGCGGGTGCTGGTAGGCAGCCGCAATTTCCTCTCACAGAACAACGTAGATACGCAAGTGTGGGAAACGCGCGCGGAAAACTGGCGTATGGAATCGAAAACGGTAGTGTTCTTTGCCGTCGATGGGGTTGCCGCTGGAATTGCCGCGGTCGCTGATCCGGTCAAGGACAGCACGCCGGAAGCCATCGCGGCGCTTCGGAACCTGGGTGTACACATCGTAATGCTGACCGGCGATTCGCAGCGCACAGCCGATGCGGTTGCGCGGCAACTGGGCATCGATGAGGCGCTGGCGGAAGTGCTGCCCGAGGACAAGGCTGGTCATGTAAAGCGCCTGCAAGCCGAGGGGCGCACGGTAGCGATGGCGGGTGACGGCATAAATGATGCGCCCGCGCTGGCCCAGGCCGAGGTCGGCATCGCGATGGGTACCGGTACCGACGTGGCGATGGAAAGCGCGGGCGTTACGCTCGTCAAGGGTGATCTGCGCGGCATTGAGCGCGCCATCGTGCTGTCGCGCGCCACCATGCGCAACATCCGGCAGAATCTTGCCTTTGCATTCGGCTATAACGCGCTTGGCATCCCACTTGCCGCCGGCGTGCTGTATCCGGCTTTCGGGCTGCTACTGTCGCCAATGTTCGCCGGAGCCGCCATGGCAATGAGCTCGGTGTCCGTCGTTACCAACGCTTTGCGCCTTAATCGCATCAAGTTATGACATACTGCTGTGAACACGATCGTTATTATTGTTTTTTATATCAACCACCACGGAGATACATCATGAAATTGAAAAGCTTTTTTGCAGTTCTGGCTGTCCTCGGGTTATTAGCATCCTGTGCGCACTTCGATCCCCATCCCATGGATATGTCGAGCGCGATTCGGAACGCAAAGACCAAGGCGGACCATACCGCACTGGCCAAGCATTATGAGGGTTCAGCACAAACAATGCAGGCAAAGGCGGAAGCGCAAAAAAGGAAGCTTGCGGAATATGAGGTACACGGCTATTACTACGGAAGGCAGACTGAAGATCTGAAAGAGCATACCGAGGCATTAATACGCCTCTATGAGGAGGCGGCGGATGCAAATAGAAAGATGGCGAGCGGTCAGCGTCAGTTAGCCGAGCAGGCCAGGCAATGACGCCGTGACGCTGTAACTCGCAGTTACCGGTGATGATAACGCTCCATGGAAAAGGGTGGAGGGGGCTAACTGACGCCCGTTAACGCAATAAAGAGGTAACAATTATGGCGACAGTCAAGAGAATAACCGATCTCACGGACTATACGTCTGTACTTCCATACTCAAGCGAATTGTTTGGAATATATCAACCCCTGCTTGGGTGGAAATCAAAACGTATCGAAGAGCGTTTTAATAAAGGGCTCAAGAATGATCGATCATCCATGATCGAAAAGCTCAGGAATGAATTTGCTGGGCTGGTGGACATTACATATACAGATAACCGGCAGATTGATATTAAAATAAAACCGGGCGCGTTGGAAACCGGAAAAATTCGTTCGTTCGATAGTATCGTATTACAGCAGATTTCTTTACTGCTTCCTCCCTTCCAGGCCTACAAACCTTCCATTTGGCCCAAGCTGATTACGCCTGAATATCTGGCCGCATTGCTGGAAAAGGATGTCGTGCAGATTTATTCAACCGCTTATTCGGATTTATTTAAAGGTGATAGTCCGAGCATAGGCATGGCTAGCGCGATGCTGGTAAATACCGCAAATCAGGCAAATACCAAAAGAATAACGATCGGCGCATTTGAACAGCAATTGCAGTATGAATCATCCATTGCGGGCGCATTGCTTTTCCTGGTGAAAGAAAAAAGCGATGCCGTTCTTTCCGAAATCTTTTACAACACGAAAAACAATACTGAAAAAGCGACTCGGTTAATAAAAATACTTTCAGCAAAAGACAGCGTTGAAGCTTATCTGGATATTAGCAACCTGGACCCCAGAGACAAGGAACATATTAATAGCGTTGCCTTATCTCCCATTAGTGTTGTTCACTTGTTCAGGCAGTATTTTTTTGAATTGGATACGTTTTTAGGCACCCCGGTAAGTCACGTCTGGCTTAGCCCGGGATCGAGCGTCGAATTGATAGAAATTCATACCCGAAAAACCACGGTAGAAAAAACATTGGAAAGCTCGGTGGATATTTTAATAAAATCGGAAAAATCAACGACCAATCAGGAGGAAATTTCCGAAGCTGTAAAAGAAGATAACCAGGAGGATATAAAATTTGGTGCCAGTGTTACTGCTTCTTACGCTTCCATTGAAGCAACCTCCAGTTTTGACTATAACAATTCGCAGAAAATAGCCCGGGAGAACACTCATAAGCGGATGCGTCAGCAAACCGAGAAACTGTCATCGGAAATACGCAAGAATTTTAAATCCACCTTTAAGACGGTATCGGAAGTCACGGATGTATCAAGCACAAAACATGTCATGGCAAACAGTACGGATGAGCTTATCAATTACGAGCTTCGAAGAAAAATGAGGCAAGTCGGAGTTCAGGTACAGGACATAGGAACTTACCTATGCTGGCAGACATACGTTGATGATCCCGGCAAAGAGCTGGGGTTGGCAAAACTCATTCATATCGCAAAATCGCCCGATCTCGAAGCGATTCCCCATCCCGAAGAAATACCGATGTTCCAGGGGTTTCAGGAAGAAAAAATGATAACCATTCCCTTCATCTCCGTGGACGGCACCAATGCGGATAACGAAGATGAAGTCTATGAGGACGGTGTGGAAGTTGACAACTCGGAATGGTTTGGAAGCCTGGAAAAAATAAAGGCTGATTTTGCGCAGGAATTTGTTTGCCCCAAGTCGGATTATGAATTGACAAACATTGAATTCGACCCGCAAGGCAAACCGGTAAGCGTATCCAGAAAAGATGCCATCAGCAATGCCGGCAACAAAGCATCCTTCACGTTACATCTTGACTCCGCTGATTTTCAGGGGCAAAACAGCCTGCAGATTAAATTGATATTGCATTGGTCTCCGCTCAGTGCGGCTAACGAGACGATCATTCAAAAAAACAAGGACAACATTGCCAACTTCAAGGCACGGGAAAAAGCGGCTTATGAAAAAGCGTATGTGGAAACTGTAAAAGAAAGGGTAGACATTGCCAGCAGGATAATTACCCGGAACAGCGATGAGCTTAGAGAAGAAGAGCGGATAGTTGTTTATCGCAAGCTGATACAGGAAATGCTCTTGAATGGCGTACCCCTGCCTGATGATAAAACAAGACACGTCATATCCGAACTCTTGAATTCCATTTTTGACGTTGACAAGATGCTTTACTTTGTCGCCCCTGAATGGTGGAAGCCAAGGCAGCACCGTGGCAAGCAGCAGTTGCAGGATACGCCTTCGCCATCGATCTTCGATCCTTCGGTGGTGGTGGCCGGCAGCACCACGGCTGTTCTGCAGAAAGGGTTGATGAGCAAGGTGCGCAACGTAGGTTCTAATTTAAGGCCGAACATAATGGGTTCGAGCACGGTCGGGTGGGGTGGCATAAACGATGCGGAAAGGGATAACTACTACATTACCGAAGACTCTGAGCCCGCGAAACTGGGCAGCTCTCTAGGATGGCTACTGCAACTGGATGGCGACAATATGCGCAACGCCTTTTTAAATGCTCCCTGGGTAAAAGCGGTGATACCGGTAAGACCGGGTAAAGAAGCGGCAGCCATCAATTGGCTCAAAGGCGTGGAAGGCATGAACGGCATCACGGATGATGTTATCTATCACGCCTCGAATCCGGAGGAAAAAGATATTGACGGCAATCCGCTAGAGGGCCAGAAAATGATCGATGTATTGATGGACCTGGCGAAAAAAATAAAGAAAAAATACGATGAAGGCATCGAAACGGGCACCTATCCAAAACAGGATGAAGTATCGGATCCCGACCTGGTCGATGAGGAGAACACGGTGACAGCCACGCCGATAGACAGGGTTTATGAACATGGCTTCTTCCCTTTGAAAGGAAGCTTCAGGGCCAACGTCGGGAAAAACTATGAAATCTTCGACCAGTGGATCGAAATACTACCCACCGACCAGATAGTGCCGGTGGAAGTAAAATATGATCCGAAAACCGGCCGGCAAATTTGAACCCAAAATTCAAACGGAAATAAAACCGCATGGCTGATCCTCCATTCATGTTTTATCCGGGGTTTCCCGAGATTCCTTCAATTCCAGGGATCGATCCCTTTTGGCCCATACCGCCGATTCCGCCGATCGATGTACCGCCTCCCTTGGCGCCAACCAAGCAGGTTAAAGACCCGAAAGCCAGAAAATTTTTCCTCACGCCTCAAAACTACTCTGATCCGCTATTGTTCCGTGGAGCAGTAAGGGATTCGCTTGATGTCAAACCGATCATTGATGGAAAAGA
>JALYOY010000186.1 GCA_030856655.1 Pseudomonadota bacterium
CGTAGCCGCATTACTGCTGTTATGGATTGGTATCAAGCTGCTTCAGCCTGAGCCTGAAAGTGACGGACACCAGATTGCGGCCGGCACAACGTTGCTTAGCGCGATCAAGACCATCATCATTGCCGATGCCGCGATGAGCCTTGATAACGTAATCGCAATTGCTGGCGCTGCCAAGGACAGTATGGGCCTGGTAATTTTCGGTTTGGTGGTGAGCGTGCCCATTATCGTTTGGGGGAGCAAATTGGTGATGAAGCTCATGGATCGTTTTCCCGTCGCCATTGTCATCGGTGCCGGTTTGCTCGGATGGATCGCAGGGGACATGACCGTTACCGATGCCGTCACCAAGGAATGGGTGAATGTCAATGCGGCCTTTCTGCAATGGCTGGTTCCAGTCTGCGGAGCATCGCTGGTCGTTGTTATCGGTAAATGGCTTGCGGCAAGAATGCAGGCGAAAATGGCGCCTATTGTTGATCTGGCGGATGACATAAACAAGCCGTTATAGACACTCTGAATGTAACTGCGTATTAAGGAAAACAGAATTGTTGAAATTCCTGTTGCCGGTGGATGGCTCCGATACTTCCAATGAAGCGGTTGCCGAATTCATTAAACTGCTCGATTGGTATAAAGAAGAGCCGGAAATTCATTTGTTAAATGTGCAGTTTCCACAGCGTGGGAACGTAGCGCTATTTATCGACAAGGAAAGCATCAACCTGTATCACCAGGATGAGGGTATGAAGGGCTTACAAGCCGCACGTGGGTTGATGGATCAGGCAGGTATTGTCTGCCAGTTTCATATCACTGTGGGGAATCCGGAGGAAATGATCATACGCTATGCAAAAGAAATAAATTGCGATCAGATAGTCATCGGACCGCGGGGCCTCGGAGTCATGAAGGGTTTATTGCTGGGTTCAGTAGCCAGCAAGGTAATGCAGCTGTCGACCATACCAGTGCTGCTGATTAAATGAAGATGCGATCTAAATACGACACTGTGACCAGGTGGAGTGCGCGAGTTTTTGCTGTACAGGGCTGACGGGTTAGGCTCAAGTGAGTATCGGATATAGGAGATATAACGAAAAGGAGCTTTATCGGGATGAAGCAGGATCAAAAAGGTTTAACTTTGATCGAGACAATGATGGTATTCGCGATTATTGGCATCTTGGCTACAATCGCAATTCCGCCAGCATATCAGGCCTACGAGGATTCCGTGGCCCGGGAGCAGGTAACTGAAGCGATCAGTCTTCTGGATGCGGCAAAATCCCCCATTGCCGAGTTTAATTCCGACAAGGTGAGGTGGCCGACAAGGCCGGAATTTGACGCTTTGGTAACATCTCAGGCTGGAAGGTATGTTGCCAGCCTCACGCCCTTACCCCTTGCATCCGGTTTTCAAATAACAGCAACATTTAAGAATGCCGGGGTTAGCGCCGGCCTCTTGAAGGAGGGAGCTGGCAGAACGCTAGTGATGGCGACAAAAGATGGCGTGAAATGGATTTGCAGCGACGATACCGATGCGGCCACCGGTGTTCCGGGCCTTATAGCGGGCAACGTTCTCCCTCAACATCGTCCCCAGGCTTGTAAATAGTCAGACCGAGGCGTTGACGCGTAGCAAATATTCATAAGCATATAAAATCGCTTGGGTCTTTGCGACGCATTCATGCGGGCGCCCATGGACGAAAATCTCCGCTATTGGCAAAAGAAGGATCGCGACGGTATCGGCAGCTGAATTCCATTATAATTGACCCCTACTTCTTAAAGTTTATAATCACCAAATGTTCATTCGTTTTCCGTCGCACCGGACCGGGATGTACCATGGTTCAGCCCGCCGGGATTTATCCGGCGCCACTCGCTGCGGACCTAAGTTCAGAAGATAGAAAGGGAGCAGAACAGAAAATCAGAACAATTTGCGGTGTCCACCGCGCATTCTGTTAGCATGTTCAGAATCGGAAAAAAATATATGAACGAATATACCGACCAAGTATCTGGATACTTTAACCAGGTACCGATGTGGCCTCTGGTTTTGCTCGCTGTGGCAATCGCTATCTCTGGAATTTACGAGCTGTTCCATCGCAAACGCCTTGCTGACGCTGCCAAGGATTTTCGTTCAGCCATTCTTTCTACGCTCTCGGGTCTTTATCCTGAACCAACTAATTGGCCTAAGAGCATAGACACATACCTTTGGGCCAGACTGCCTGTGATGCAAGAAATTATCGACGACTTCAAGCCTAATGTCCGGCAGGAGAGCCTGCCGGCCTACAATAGAGATTGGGATAACTATTACCAATTCTGCCGTACTGAAGTGACTGACGATAAATGCGCTGCGGCAGAACTGAATCCCGGAAAAGAGCCAGATCCAAAAAAAAAATTCCGTGCTCTTGTGTCCAACCTTTTACGCTATGCAAGCTGAGTCTTTGTTGATCTGGATATAACACTGTCAACCGTTAGCCATGAACGGCGTTACTAATATGACTAAAGGAAATACAGGGGCGGAGAATAGGGAAATTTAGTTTTTATTGACCGATAATACATGTTAATACTTTGGAGAAGAAAATGAGCAAACTGTTATCCATGCTGACTGCAATAGTTTTCGCCGCCACCTTCAGCTTTAACGCTACCGCCGAAAAGCATAGTGGTCATGGGGCTCACGGTACGCACTCGTCAAAAACCCACGGCGGCGAAAAAGCAAAAGCGCACGCCGAGAAAGACGAGGCTCACGCGAGGGAAGCAAAGGCGCATGCTGAAAAAGATGAAGCCCATGCCAAGAAAGCAAGAGCGCACGCCGAGAAAGACGAGAAAAAGTAACCTGCTCGCGAAGAGGCAGGACCTGTCCCTGCCTCTTATGTGTATATTTTCCGATGGCTTAAGTACCGGCAGGAAATGCGGTGCTAATGGCCGGTTAGGTTTAAGCAAAATCTGCTGCAGCGTCCGGCCGGTCCGTATTTCGCCGCTGCTCTTGAGCCCAATATAACGACTGTTAGGTTGCTAGCTTCAAATCCAACCTCGCCAATCCACTTTTTCGCTTCGATTCCCCGGGTCAACAGGCACCCTGTAGCAGGAATCATCATCGTAACCCCTTTAAAGCTCTTGCTTGGTCAACGCGTTGTACGTGCTGGCTATTGAAATTCCAAACACGACGTGGGTAAGAATCGTAATCCAGTCGCGGACTTCGGAGAACCAAGGGAAAATAAGCGTTACTCCGTACATATTTATTCCATATAAGATCAACCCGTAAATGGACCCTGCGAGCAAGGAAAGCACCATCCCGAGCCGGGAAATCAAGCAAGCCAGAATCAGGCTATACGCGATGGAAATTACGATATGAATCAACCCCGCTACTATTATCACCTCCCAATCGAAAGTAGCTGGTGGCGGTAGAACCTCCTGCCCCATCAGGATTGCCGCAGTCAGACGCGCATCTCTATATAATATCCACGGCAGAGCATCCAGGAACGCCCACCATAGGAAAATTTGCGCTCCAGTGGCAATTACTCCCGCGACAATACCGGCACAAACCGCCGCGCTCCATCTCACCTGCGTGACATTAAAAAAAGAATTGAGATCCTTGACCATTCATACCATTCGCAAAATAAAGATCTTCGTTTCTGCATTTAACCTAAATCCGGAAATTGGACGCGGTAGAGTGTCCGGTTTTTAGGGTAAATCCGATTCCTTCAAAACACACTACGGGAAACCGATTCGTTCTACAATGAGAGCAAGCAGCTTGAGTTAGTAATAATGTGCCTCAGCATATATTATTTTGTAAGCAGCCTTTATTGTGAGCATCGAAACGGCAATTCACGAGGCGGATGCTCGCAAACTTGGACTCCTCGAGATTCCCGATAGCGAGCATGCGATCAGCCTATTCATGCGAAACGTAGATTTAACTAACCATTTTCTGATGGCCATGCCTGCCATGGCGGATCCTTTTTTTTCCAAGACGCTGACTTATATCTGTGAACATAACGAGCAGGGCGCGCTAGGGCTGGTAGTTAACCGGCCTATTGACCTCACATTAAAAGATCTGTTCGATCAGCTAGGCATTTCTTCTGATGATCAGAGCCTAGAAGGGCTACCGGTGATGTTTGGCGGGCCAGTACAGCTGGATCGCGGCTTCGTGCTGCATCAACCTGTCGGTGACTGGCAATCTACCATGATAGTGAATCATGAAGTCGGACTCACTACTTCGCTCGATGTTTTGCGAGCAATTGCGAGTGGAGAAAGACCGAAACACTTACTCATTGCACTCGGTTATTCAGGATGGGCACCCGGGCAAATAGAGCATGAATTGTCTAAAAATGCCTGGCTCACAGTACCTGCATCGCCGAGCATCATATTCGAACTTCCTTCGGAAGAACGGCTGACCGCGGCGATGCGTTCACTGGGAGTCGATTTCTCAAGCCTGTCAGACGAGGTGGGGCATTCTTAAAAGCAGCTTTTAATTGCTGGCAGCTTTAAATCGCTCGCCAGTAATCCCGTTCATGCATAATCAGATAACGCAATGCTTGTCACTTAATATCAAGAATACTACGCATCCGAGTATCGGGACTGTTCTGGCTTTCGATTTTGGCAAAAAACGTATCGGCGTGGCAGTGGGTAATCTGGAACTCGGTTTGGCGCACCCTCTTGTCACGGTTAGCGAAGAGAATACGGCAAGACGCTTCGATCATATCGCCAATCTGATTGGAGAGTGGCAGCCGGCTCTACTGGTGGTAGGTCTTCCCACTCATGCCGATGGCATGGAGCATGAACTAACCCGGCTGAGCCGCCGTTTCGCGCGGCGTCTCGAAGGCCGTTTCGGCATTAAGACCGTCCTCGTCGATGAACGCTATACTTCCACTAGTGCCGGCGAAGCACTACGGGAAGCGGGCGTCAAAAGAAGAAAGCAGAAGCCTGCACTGGACCAAGTGGCGGCCCAATTGATACTACAATCTTATTTTGACAAACAAGATGCACCTGCCTGATGCGGAACAACTGCTCGCCTGCCTGGCCGGAAGGATACGTCCCGATGTTGCCGTAAATACCGCGCTGGTTGGGATTTACACCGGTGGCGTATGGCTGGCGGAACGGCTGCACCAGGATTTAGAGATCGCGCTTCCCTTGGGCACACTGGATGTTTCGTTCTACCGGGACGATTTTAGCCAGATCGGCTTGCATCCCCAGGTCAAGCCTTCAGACATTCCGTTCGAAGTGGAAGGCAGCCACATCATCCTGGTGGACGATGTGCTCTACACCGGACGCACCATTCGCGCCGCCATCAATGAATTGTTCGACTACGGGCGGCCGGCGAGCATCCGCCTCGCCGCACTGCTAGACCGGGGCGCAAGGGAGCTGCCTATCGCCGCTCAATATATTGGCGCGACACTCTCTCTGTCATCGGATAAAATGCTGGCGCTGGAAAAAGGCATCGACGGAAAATTGAGCCTGAGCTTATATAATAAAACTCTTCGGGACAATGAATAATAACCCGCAACTGAATAAGAACGGGGAACTCCAACATCTTCTCACCACCGAGGGGCTGCCTGCCTCCATTCTCCTGCACATACTCGATACGGCCGAATCTTTCGTCGGCGTGACCGAGCGCGACATAAAAAAAGTACCTTTGTTACGCGGCAAATCCATATTCAATTTATTTTTCGAACCCAGCACCCGCACTCGTACCACGTTTGAAATCGCTGCAAAACGCCTGTCGGCGGACGTGGTCAATCTCAATATTGCGGCTTCCTCGCAATCCAAGGGGGAAACACTGCTTGATACCGTAAATAACCTCTCGGCCATGCATGCCGACATGTTTGTCGTACGCCATTCACAAAGTGGAACAGCACATTTGATAGCGCGTCACGTACGCCCCGATATCCACATCATAAACGCTGGAGATGG
>JALYOY010000002.1 GCA_030856655.1 Pseudomonadota bacterium
AAATAAGAGGGGCTGGTAAATATGCTGCGATAGAGCCTTGAATTTCGTGATCTGATCGAGGGTCTCCACGCCCTGCGCGAGACGACACGGTGCGCGATCAAGCCTGGATTGTGTAAAATTAGCGGAAAGCATGGCATAAAAGCTCTACTAAACGCGGATTTTTGCCCATTCTTATCGAGTGCGCCCCGAGCGGCGCACAATGGGTTCGTAGGATAGGTTCGGATGGCAGAATACTCTTGGCCTACTCGGCCAGCGCCAGGAATTCGGTGCGCTGGGCTGGGTTCGTTTTGAGATCGCCGAACATCGCAGAGGTAATCGTTTCTTCGCCAGCAACGGCGATCCCTCGTGACTCCATGCACATATGGCGGCAACGGATAATCACCCCGACGGCTTTTGGTTCCAGATGCTCAAGCAGGGATTGCGCAATCTGCTGGGTCAGGCGTTCCTGAACTTGTAACCGTGCGGCGAAGCAGTTGACCAATCGCGTCAATTTGGATAATCCGACAATATGTCCCGTAGGAAGATAACCGATCGTTGCGTGACCAAAGAAGGGCGCCAGATGATGTTCGCAATGAGAATAGACTGGTATTTGCCTGACAACAATCAACTCATCGTAACTTTCGCCGCCATCGGCAAATGTTTTGAGAATCGCGGCGGGATCCTGCTGATAACCGCGCGTCCAATGAGCCCACGCGCGCGCAACACGGGTCGGTGTTTCGGTAAGACCTTGACGTCCCGGGTCTTCGCCGATTGAACGCAACAATCGCTGCCAGTCGGCAACGCCAAATTCCGAGTTGTCTGAGGTGTCCATGGTTACTATGCCTTTGTTTGAAGGGGAAGTAATATATGATAAACGAGCCTCAGCGATTGCCCGCATATCGACCGCCCTAATAAACATTAACTCCAGTTAAAGCGACCCGTTCGAGCAGCGGCAAAAGGAGGGCAATGAAAATAAGGTCTTGATCGAGGGTAGCGGGCGAGACATAGGCAATCCTCCGGGCCTTGCTCACAAGCGCAACCGGGGGCGCAATTTTTTACCCCAACATGCATTGTTATTTATAATAGCACAACATAAACGGGGAGTTATTCAGTATTTGCCCTATGGCTTCCGGCCGGAAGTTAATTTGATAAAATGCCGCATGAAGATTGCTACCTGGAATGTTAATTCCCTCAAAGTCCGTCTTCCACAGGTTCTTGATTGGTTGGCGCTAAATCAGCCGGATGTGTTGTGCCTGCAGGAAACCAAGCTGCAGGATGAAAATTTTCCGATAGCCGCGATTGCAGCGGCGGGATACCAAACGATCTATACGGGCCAAAGAACTTATAACGGCGTCGCCCTGCTCAGCAAACAGGCAGGAGGCGAAATCGTCACAGCCATACCCGGTCTGGAAGATATTCAAAAACGTGTCCTTTCCGCAATCTACGATGATGTACGGATAATTTGCATTTACGTACCGAATGGCGGAAATATCGAATCGGAAAAATATCAATACAAGCTGAAATGGCTCGCCGCTCTCAACAACTGGCTGCGGGACATGTTAAGCAAGCATCAGAAACTGGTAGTGCTGGGTGATTTCAACATTGCACCGGAAGAGTGCGATGTACATGATCCCACGTTATGGGAAGGGCAAGTTCTGTTCAGCCTGCCGGAACGAGAGGCCTTTCGCGAAGTACTCAAGCTGGGTCTTCTGGACGGTTTCCGCCTGTTCGAACAACCGGAAAAATCCTACACGTGGTGGGACTATCGCATGATGGCATTCCGCCGTAATATGGGCTTGCGAATAGACCACATTCTATTGAGCAATGAACTCGCGAAAATATGCACTGCGTGCGTCATAGATAGAACGACACGCAAGCTCGAGCGGCCTTCCGATCATGCTCCGGTAGTGATAGAGCTAAGGACAGAGGTGTAGCCTCATTTTTTACTGGATCGTGGTTACTCAAGCAATGGGGCAAGCGGCGATCAGCCCCATGGAGAGGGCGCGGGAAATTGCTTGCTGGCGGTTCACCACGCCCATCTTATGTGCCGCATTCTGAAGATGAAAGGTTACCGTACGTTCCGAGATACTGACAATGTTGGCTATTTCCCAACCTGTTTTCCCTTCCGCAGCCCACAGCAAGCACTCTCTTTCCCGTTCCGTCAGACTGATTTTTTTTAGGGGGAGGGGGCCCTGGCTAAGCACGATACGCTGAATTGCTTCGTGCAAATAACAGGTTAATAGCTGAGCTTTGCCCATCATCGCGATGATGTCATTCTGAGCTTCGCGAGACTCTCGCGAGGTGGCAAGGCTCAGCATCGCGGCTTCACCGCGTCCAGCATGGACCGAGAAACTGGCGCCGCTCACCAGGCCGGAATCCTTTGCCTCGCTTCTTACCCGGGCCTCCTTGCGTCCTTTGAAAACTTCATTCTTCCAGATAATGGGAATTGCTGTTCTGGCGCAGTGGGAAACTGTTGGGTCAATACTGGCGTAGCCCTCCTCATCATAACGTTTACGCCATGCCTCTGGATAGCAGCTGAGGATGAATCGATAGGGGCGGGTGAGCGAAGTGTTTACCTGCACCCCATAAAGAAAATGCTCAAATCCCATCTGGCCGATAATAGCCGTAGTGTTTGTATGCAGCTCTTCCACCGTATTGCAGTTCAGTAACGATTCAAACAGGTCTAAATCAGTCATGATTTCCCCTTTCATGATTATTCTCTCCTTGAGAACCCCATTACAGCCTTGACTGGTCGTGAGGCATTCTATCACTTCCGATACTACACGTTTATTTCACACCGCCTGCGACAATCACTTAGCTGGCATAAGTAGAAAACGGTTTCGCCCTACGCCAGAATTTCCTCAAATCGCCTCTCCTTAAGGTGAAATTCCTAGTTTTATTTTCGTTGACGGCTGTAAGGGTCAACTGATCGAACTTGCCTTGCTTTGATAGTGCCCACAAGGGCGCGAACCAGTTCCGCTCCAGCTCCTTTAGACTTTCGCGCCAACCATACGCATCCCCGTAACGGGCTTTTCCAAACAGGGCATCAAGCACGACAAGATGCGTGCCGGATGCGGTGGATTGATGCCATGCCGCTGCATCTGATGGAAGTTGTGCATGATCTTTACCGCACGCCAGCGCCAACGCATGTGCAAGAATATCATTACTCCACACGTGGGTATAGGGACAGACCAAGGATTTTGGCATGACTCCGCCGCCCCAGAACCAAGTGCTGTTAATGGCAAGTTCGCCGCGCGCTTCCCGCGACTGGTTAAGCGGATGCTCGTGTAGCAGCATTTGAATTTCATTGAAGAGACCGCGCCAAATCATATTATTGGCGCCGAAAGGCAACAGTGTGTTAATGCCTTTGTTGGCAACCTGGCTGAGTAAATAAGTTTTTGCCGGCGGTATTTTCGTTACGCGCAAGTACCAGCGATCAGGCCGTAGCGGTAAAAATACTATTTCCTGATCATTTTCGGAAAAATGCCGGTTGAGCAAACCGGCAAGCTGATCTGCTTCTTGTGGGGAAATTCGAAAAAGACGGCTATCAGCCAGCACGATTTGATCGCGTTCAATGCGTAAATGCACAGGGTCGGCACGAAGCCAGTAATCGTCTCCAGCTTTTATATTTTCCGTGCCATCGGTTTGTAGGGTGATAGGCGCCACCGGCCAGTCTCCCTGCTTTGATACACCGAAAGCCCGGCAAAGCCACATCTCGATTTCCTGCGATTCATCATCGGCGCACAAGCTTCTTGCCAACAGGTTTTCCAGCGCAGGCAGCGGTAAATCGCGGTAAATTTCGGGCAGCGAAGCTTCTGGCCAACAGAGAGTGGGAACAAGTAAATGTAGATTCATCCTGCACCCAGCAGTTGGCGGACGATCCTTTTAGCCGCCCGCAACCGTCATCCGGTCTATCAGCAGAGATCCGCATTGTTTGGAGCCGCGCACCACCACGTCGTTGCCCACCCCGGAAATACCGAGAAGCATATCTTTCAGGTTGCCGGCGATTGTGACTTCCTCGACCGCATACCGGATTTCTCCGCCTTCCACCCAGTAGCCCGCCGCCCCCCGGGAATAATCTCCCGTCACAGCGTTTACGCCATGGCCGAGCAACTCAGTTACCAGCAGTCCTTTACCCATTTTTCTGAGCAGGGCGGAGAACTCCAGCGCGGCGCCATTATCGAGAATCAGATTGTGATTGCCGCCGGCATTTCCAGTGGTGCCCAACCCAAGTTTGCGAGCGGAATAACTGCTGAGAAAATAGCCTTGCACCATGCCGTTTTCTATCACTTTGCGCTCATGGGTCGCGACACCCTCATCGTCGAATGCCCCGCTGGCCAGACCTTTTCTCAGATGGGGCAGTTCCAGGATCTGAATGTCCGGCGCAAATACCTGCCTGCCGATGCTATCCAGCAGAAACGACGACTTTCGGTAAAGACTGCCGCCACTAACGGCGCTAACAAAATGTCCTATCAAGCTGGAGGCGATGGGTGCTTCGAAGAGTACCGGCACTTCGCAGGTAGCGATTTTTCTTGCCCCCAAGCGGGCGACACTGCGCATTCCTGCCTTCTTGCCGACGCTGTCGGCCTGCTCC
>JALYOY010000033.1 GCA_030856655.1 Pseudomonadota bacterium
CGCTGATATCTTTGCGTTTCACGACGCCCACCCCGTAGCACCGGTACATTTTATGTTAATACCTAAGCTCCACATAGATTCGCTGTCCGATGTGGAAGACAAGCACAGCAATTTGCTGGGTAAAATAATGCTACTGATACCCAAGCTGGCGAAGCAGCAGGGCTGCACCGACGGCTTCCGTACTGTTATCAACACCGGACACGTGGGAGGGCAGGAAGTTCGCCACTTGCACGTTCACGTCATCGGGGGCGGAGAGCGCTTACCCGCCATGGTCGCCCACACCAGATAAAGGAGTAAATCATGGGATCATTCAGCATCTGGCACTGGCTGGTCGTTCTGGTAATCGTTGTTCTGGTATTTGGCACCAGGAAACTTCGCAATCTTGGCAGCGACCTGGGCGGTGCGGTGAAGGGCTTCAAGGAAGGCATGAAAAGCGCCGACGAAGAGGAGATATCATCTCCGCCTCGGCAATCCAACGGCCAGACTATCGAAGGCGAGATCAAGGATAAGGCGCACACAAAATTGTGATAGGCAACCGGTAAACCTAAATCCGTCAGTTGACAGTTCGTCAGCTGGGTGTTCGGTTGGGCGTCCATAATCAATTATCCTAAATTTTACTTTCCTGGCGAGTGCGCCAAAGGCGGCTTAGGTAAGGGGAGAAAAATATCAAGCCACTGACTGGATTGAACTTCAATCGCTGTTTTGCTGTGCCTCACCGGTGATCCTCGCAAAAAATGTTCGATATCAGTTTTACGGAAATTTTTGTTATAGCAGTTGTAGCGCTGGTCGTGCTCGGTCCGGAACGGCTGCCTCATGTAGCGCGTACGCTGGGACATCTTTTCGGGCGGGCGCAACGCTACGTCAACGATGTCAAAAGTGATATTCAGCGCGAGATGGAACTGGAAGAACTGAAGAAATTGAAAACTTCAGTACACGAGGCCGCTCGTTCAATAGAAAATACGGTACGGGAAGAAATAAACCAGCTTCAGGAATCAACGGACGTAGCGGAAACAAAATCCACAATTACTACAACTTCCATGCCACCACACGGCGTTTTGACAGAAAATCCTCCGCCCGCTTCTCTCGCTACCCCAACCAACTCGGCCAAACCGTTAGCCCGGTCGAAGTCTAGTCCGGATGAAACGGCTGGTGCAGGCATCAGCCATAGTAGCTAGCGGATAGACGATCCATACTCCCTGACGCGGCTCAGCATGACTAAGCTGGCTTTATTTACCGCGTCGCTTTCTCTCCTCACAACATGAGTATCGACGAAACATTTATTTCTCATCTTGTGGAATTGCGCGCCAGGCTGCTGCGCATATTTGCTGGACTGGTACTTGGCTTTTTGCCCTGCGCCTATTACGCACGGGAACTCTATTCATTTCTGGCACAGCCTCTGCTGGAGAAGCTTCCACAAGGCGGGCAGATGATCGCAACCGAAGTCGTCACGCCTTTCTTTGTGCCGATGAAGGTTGCCATGATGACGGCTTTTGTCATCACCCTCCCCTACACTCTCTACCAGGTATGGGCGTTTGTCGCGCCGGGGTTATACTCCCACGAAAAACGGTTGGTATTGCCACTGGTGTTCGTCAGTAGCTTCCTGTTCGTTAGCGGCATGGCTTTTGCCTATTTTGCGGCACTGCCGCTGGTATTCGAATTCATTACCCATTTCGCACCGCAGGGTGTGGCGGTGATGACCGATATCGGAAAATATCTTGACTTTGTTCTGACCATGTTCATTGCCTTCGGTATTACTTTTGAGGTACCGATATTTGTGGTAATTCTAGTCCGAATGGGTATCGTCTCAATCGAGAAGCTGAAGCAAGTACGCCGTTATATTCTCGTTGGTGCATTCGTGGTCGGTGCGATATTCACTCCACCCGATGTGGTTTCACAATTCATGCTGGCGGTACCGCTCTATTTGCTCTACGAACTGGGCATATTGGTGGCGGGTTTAGTTGCCAATCCTCGCCCTGCGTCGGCATTAGTTTATCAATCGAACGACAAAAGCATCGAGAAAGAAGTAGACCATACAGAAAGCAGGGGAGAGAACGAGAAAAAGAAAAAGAGAAACAGTTGAGTCTCCCCAAACTGCCGCGAACCGCGCGAAATCATTTCCTATATTTAATGAGAAATTCAGCCGACATCAATGCTTATAGATCTATTCCATTGCTTCCGGGTCCTGGTACTGGTCTTGGGGCATTGGTTTGGGGCGCTTGCCGACATCGAGCTTGACAGGCTTCTCTGTCTGGTTTCGTATCACCAGAATGGTGGCCGTTTTTCCTGGTGGCAACGCCGCGATCAGGTCAAGCATCACGGATGAATCAGTGACCGTTTTACCATCCACCGCCACAAGTATATCGCCTGGCTTCACCCCGGCCTGATCCGCGGGACCGCCTTTGAGAACACCCGCGATTAACGCGCCATTGGTATTGGGGCGCTTGAATGATTCCGCCAATTCAGGTGTCAGGTCTTGCACTTCCACTCCGATCCAGCCGCGAGTTACGCTGCCGGTTTGAATGATCTGCTCCATTACTTGCTTGGCCACGCTGGCTGTAATGGCAAAACCGATGCCGAGCGATCCGCCAGTGCGTGAAACGATCGCGGTATTGATGCCAATCAGGTTGCCGGAGGTGTCTACCAGCGCACCGCCCGAATTCCCTGGATTGATGGCGGCATCGGTCTGGATAAAATTTTCGAAAGTATTGATGCCCATATGGGTCCGGCCCAATGCGCTGATAATCCCCATGGTCACCGTCTGCCCTACACCAAAGGGATTACCGATAGCCAACACAATATCACCTACCATGGCATCGTCGGAGTGGCCAAAAGTCATCGTAGGCAGCGCATCCATATCTACCCTGACGACAGCAAGATCAGTTTCCGGGTCCGAGCCGATTACGCGCGCTTTGGCTTTCCTGCCGTCAGCCAGCGCGATCTCTATTTCGTCCGCAGCTGCTATCACGTGATGATTGGTAAGAATATAACCCTCAGGACTGACGATGACACCGGACCCGAGGCTTGCTGCACGCCGGCTCTGCGACTCGAAGCGGTCACCAAAAAAACGCCGGAACCTGGGATCTTCCAGCAGTGGGTGAGGGGCGATCTTGACCTCCTTGCTGGTAAAGACATTTACCACTGAAGGCATGGCTGCCTTGGCTGCGTCGCTAAAGCTACCGGGCCTGGGCGCACCCGCCCCTGCCCCCTGAGCCGCTCCATCGGGCGCGACTTGTTTCACGGTAACAATGGTGCTGCGCGGACCCCATGGCAATAATTCGGGTCGCAAGGTGGCGACAACAAATAATACCGCAAGGATTACCGTAATCGTTTGTGCGAAAATCAACCAGAGCTTGTGCATTTTAGGGAATAAATTTCGAGATGATATGATTGCAAAAAAACCCCAGGGGAATACCGATGCGATTGAATGAACTCGAAATCTACTTGAACGAACTGCTGGATGTCGCCCGTTTCTGTGATTATTGCCCAAATGGACTACAAGTGGAAGGCCGAAATGAAGTGCGGCAACTGGTCAGCGGCGTAACGGCTTCGTTCGATCTCCTGCAGGCCGCTGCCGCAGCAGGTGCGGACGCAGTACTGGTACATCACGGTTATTTCTGGCGCGGCGAGGATCAATGCCTAATCAGTATGAAACGCCGTCGGGTCGCATTGCTGATGGCGCGAAACATCAGCCTGCTTGCCTATCATTTGCCGTTGGACGCGCATCCGGAATTAGGCAACAATGCTCAACTGGCGCGCAGGTTGGGTTTCATTGAAACCGACCGTTTCGGCCAACACAATATCGCTATGCAAGGCACCTTGTTGTCACAGGTATCGACACTGAAAGATCTACGAATAAATATTGAACGCACTTTGTCGCGCGAGCCCTTGGTAATTGGCGATGATGAGAGACTGGTGCGGCGTATAGCGTGGTGTACCGGCGCCGCTCAGGGTTATTTCGACGAGGCCATCCGGCAGGGCGTGGATGCGTTTATCACAGGTGAAATTTCCGAACAGAACGTGCATTCCGCACGCGAATCCGGCGTGGCATTTATCTCGGCAGGACATCACGCCACCGAGCGTTACGGCGTCCAGGCATTGGGCGAACATATATCCCGGAAATTCGGCATTGCCCATCAATTCATCGATGTTGACAGTCCTGTATGAAGCAATAAAGAAAATTTTTATTTCAATCCTAAGGATCAGTTTTTTTTCTTCAATCTTTCGCCGAATGAACAGCTTGTTGATGGGATCTCGCGATGCGGAAGGCATTTAAAGAGCATGAATTGATGCTTCGTTATAAAGTCGCGAACTCCCTGCACACGTATCTGTTTCATCTGTCACCGTGCGCGTAGCCGGACGATTTGGCCCCTCGATTTATCGCTCAATTTTCTTGACAGGCCCTAGCGATCGCGTTAGTCTTCGCGGTGTTCGTCACGGTGCCCCAGGGGTTAACCTCTGGGGCGGCTATCAGGGGTAGCAGGCAGACGATTTCGCATGGCGAATGGTCTGGACGGGCTGGACATCAAACAACAAATACTACGGAACAAAAAGGAGAAACGAAATGGTAGTGAAGCTTGGGCTGAGGCTAATCACGCTCGCATTTGGTGCACTGCTGGCGGCATCGGCATATGCTAACTTTCCCAGCGTACCGAAAGAGACGTACAAGGCGCTGAACCTTGAACAATCGGCGACCCCTAAGCAACTGCATGAAGCGCTGGTCAAGCGCTACAAGGACCCGGCGCAAGGGGCTGGGCGCGGGACATTGGCACAATACTGGGAACCGGTTCCGTACAGCATGTACATGGACCCTGCCTCATTTTACAAACCCCCGACCTCCATGAAAGAAGTCGCGGACCGTCAGGAATGCGTCAAATGCCACACTGACGAATCGCCGGTATGGGTCAACGCCTGGAAGAAAAGCAGCCACGCCAACCTGGACAAAATCCGCAACTTAAAGCCTAACGACCCGATCTACTACAAGAAAGCCAAGCTGGAAGACGTCGAGAAGAACCTGCGCTCCATGAACCGGTTAGGCGCGAACGAAAAGCTGAAAGAAGTGGGCTGCATCGACTGTCACGTCGACATCAACACCACCAAGAAAGCCGACCACGCGGTTGACCTGCGCATGCCCACGGCCGACGTCTGTGGCACCTGCCACCTGCAGGAATTCGCCGAACGCGAATCTGAGCGCGACACCCTCATCTGGCCCAACAAACAATGGCCGCAGGGACGCCCCTCGCATGCCCTGGACTGGAAAGCCAACGTAGAAGTTGCCGTTTTTGCCGCCATGCCGCAGCGCGAAATCGCCGAAGGCTGCAGCATGTGCCACACCAACCAGAACAAATGCGACTCCTGCCACACCCGGCACGAATTCTCCGCGGCCGAATCACGCCAGCCGGAAGCCTGCGCCACCTGCCACAGCGGGGTTGACCACAACAACTGGGAAGCCTACTCCATGAGCAAGCACGGCAAGATCGTGGAAATCATGGGCGACAAATGGAACTGGAACGTGCCCCTTAAAGACGCCTACAGCAAAGGCGGACAGACCGCGCCCACCTGTGCGGGCTGCCACTTTGAATACGAAGGCAAATACAGCCACAACGTCGTGCGCAAGATCCGCTGGGCCAACTATCCCGCGGTTCCGGGCATAGCCGAGAACATCACCAGCGAATGGTCGGAAGAGCGCTTAGATTCCTGGGTCAAGACCTGCACCCAATGCCACTCCGAACGCTTTGCCCGCTCCTACCTCGAATTCATGGACAAAGGCACCTTGCATGGCCTGGCCAAATTCAAGGAAGCGCATGACGTCGCCGAGAAGCTCTACAAGGACGGCCTGCTCACTGGGCAAAAGACCAACCGTCCGGCACCCATGGCTCCTGACAAGGAAATGTTTGCCGGCTTCACCCAGCTCTACTGGTCCAAGGACAACAACCCTGCGGCCATCGAACTCAAAGCGCTGGAAATGGGAGAAAACGACCTGCCCAAGCTGCACGTTGGCCTAGCCCACGTCAACCCGGGCGGCTGGACCTACACCGAAGGCTGGGGACCGATGAACCGCGCCTACGTCGAAATCATGGATGAGAACACCAAGATTCGCGAAATGGCGGCACTGCAGGCACGGGTCGCAAAAATGGAATCGCGCCGCACCAGCCTGCTGGATATCGACAGCACCGGTGACAAGCTCTCGCTCGGCGGCTTAGGGGGAGGCATGCTGTTAGCCGGCACCCTCGCGCTGGCTGGCTGGCGCCGGCGCGAAAAAAGCGGGCATTGACCGCCTCTGCCACCTCCTCCTCCGACGGCGCCCCGCCGTCGGGGCTGAGAACTAAGCTCCTCCCGTCACTGGGCATCCTCCTGGTGACGGGAGGTTTACTTTTACTGGCCTGGTTTGCCTACCTGTGGTTCAACCCCGCGCCAGCACCCTACCGCTACACCCTGGTGGCAGAAGGCGATAGCACCAAATTCAGCCAACTGGGCTTGAGCGCCTGGCCGGATTTAGCCATCGCCCAATATGAAGTGCATGCGGAGGGTGTCAACCAGCCCATCGCCCTGGCCACCACCGCTAGGCGCGGCACCGCCCCGCCGGTGCTCATCAGCTGGGAGAACCGCACCAGCGAACTGCTCATCTCGCTTGACAGCAAACTGTCCGAATTGACCGCACTGGCCAGCGCCATCAACAAGCACGCCCCTCGGGACGCGCGCATCCTGGCCTGGTGGGATACCTCGCGCCAGATCAGCCTGCTGGCGGGGCGCGACACCCTGTTTAACGCCCACCTGGGCGAACCCCTCATCCTCCCCTCGCCCTGGCAGGCACGCAGCGAATCCATCCGCCGCTACGAAGACCAATTCTGGGAAGGTGCAGCCTCGGCTGACGAGCACCGCAAATTCCAGCGCTTCGCCGACGCCCTCGTAGCCCGGCCCGAGCAAGGTGCCGCCATCCTGCGCGAACTGGCCGGCATCCAAGACACCGCCGACTCCCCGCAAGCCTTCGTGGTCATCCACGTCACCGACCTCTACAAACTGGGACTGATGCGTCCCGACCACCTCGACCTGGCCTACAAGAACTTCCCCATGGAAGGCAACATGCACGGCATGATCGGCTACCTCAAAAAATGGATGCAGGACAACAACTTCGCCACCTACACCCTGCAATCCCTTTCCGACAGCATGGTGCGCGGCTACTTCCTGCGCGATGCCGACAGCAGCAACACCCTCATTGCCCAGATGCTGCCCTTCACCACCACCCAGCCGCTCGACTTTAAAGCCCTGCGGCTCATCTACCAGCAAGGCGGCTACTGGGTCTACCAGATCCCACCCGCACCCGCCAGCGCCGCCCCCCCTGATTCCCCCGCCCATGAGATCGTGCCCGTCCCTGCCGGTGGTTGACGGATCAGGCAACTACAACGGTACCAGTGGTACCAGAAAGAGTCATGGTACTGGTGCTACCCGTTTGCATAAACCAGCGATACAGTATGGACTTAACCTTGCCCCTCTCGGATTTAAGGGTTGGGTTTATCACATAACAACGAAATCAACGGATATCTTTGCCCCAAGGAGAACACCATGCGCCATTCCCTGACATTCGCCCTTGCCGCAGCAGCCATGTTTGCGGTGCTATCGGCCAACGCCAGCGCCCAATCGTATGAGGGACGCAAGAAATGCAGTTCATGTCACAAGAGCCAGGCAGAATCATGGGGTGAGACCGCTCACGCCAAAGCCATGGAATCGCTCAAGCCCAACACCAAGGCTGAAGCCAAGAAGAAGGCCAAGTTAGATCCCAAGAAGGACTACACCAAGGACAAGGATTGCGTGGGCTGTCACGTTGACGGCTGGGGCAAGGAAGGCGGCTACACCGTCGACGACCCTAACAAATTCACCACCGGGGTGGGCTGCGAATCCTGCCACGGGCCTGGCTCCAAGTACCGCGGCATTCACCGCAAGGCGGGGGCCGCTTTTGAGAAATCGAAGAAGACCGCACCGCGCCAGACACTGGCGGAAGCCGGACAGGACTTTGCCTTTGAAGAGTCCTGCAACGCCTGCCACCTGAACTACAAAGGCTCGCCATGGAAGGGCGCCAAGGAACCGTACACCCCCTTCACCCCGGAAGTGGACAAGAAATACACCTTCGACTTCAAGAAAATGGTCAAGGACACCAAAGCCATGCATGAACACTACAAAGTGGATGGGACCTTTACCGGCGAGCCCAAGTTCATGTTCCATGATGACTTCCAGTCCACCGCCAAAGTGGGCGTGAAAGGCTCGGAAGACTAATGGCCGGGATACGCGCAGGCGGCACCCTGCTCACCGGTGCGTTGCTGGGGATCGTCATGGTGGCGGTGGTATTCGGCGGCGAGGCCGCCGTCTCCACCACCGAATTCTGTACCAGTTGCCATTCCATGTCCTATCCCGCGGAGGAACTGAAAACCTCCTCGCATTACGGTGCGCTGG
>JALYOY010000065.1 GCA_030856655.1 Pseudomonadota bacterium
ACATAGCACTATCCCAGCAAGGAAGGTACGGCACTAGCGTAGGATACCGCCTTGCCATGTGGGATGTTGGCTTGCACGGCATCGCCGAACGGCCGGTGTTTGGCCATGGCACGGGCATGGCGGCGGATTATTTCGATAAAACTGTTGGGACATACAAGGGCGGACTTTACAAGGATTTGCCGAAATTTCTTAAAACCTACCATTACCACAACGACTGGATCGAGATCGGAATGCATGTTGGAGCGATCGGCCTCTTGGCTTATGCCTTACTCTTATGGAACTGGGTCCGAACGCTAAGTACGCATCAGCTAACCGCCTTGGGCGCCGCTTTTGTATGCTTTGTTTTTCTGTCCGGACTGGCGGAAACCCTTGTTTTCTTTCGTCAGACCCTTCGCCTGCTTCTTGCGTTAACCGCTATTTTTATCGGCTGGCAAAAAGCTTATGGGACAGCTTCCCTCTAGCCAAGAAACTACCGCATATCTTCCTGATTCACGGATATTGGTATCGTATCGGCAGACAAGGCGTAAGCTCCCCCGTCAAGTTGACAGTCCAGAAGTAGAGGTTTCCCCTGCAGCACTCGCTCGCTGAACACAGCCGGGGCAGGTTTCCCAGCGCATCGTGGGGCCGTTCTTCGTTGTAGCTTCTCACCCATTCATGGGTGATCTCACGAACTTCGTCAAGCGATGCAAACAACCAGCTGTTGAGTACTTCGATCCGATAGGATCGGTTAAAGCGCTCAATGAAAGCGTTTTGGTTCGGCTTGCCGGGCTGGATGAAACTCAGTTCGATACCTTGTCTTTGCACCCAGTCGGCGACACATTGGGAAACGTTGATGCGAGCAAAAGATATTGAGCGGATTGAACCTGAAATCTACAGTGACGACACAAATATCCGCCGCAAGCTCAGAAGATAGGGGAAGGTCGATATTTTCCTTAAGTAAAGCAATCAATTCTGCATTCATTAGCCATCCATTCTGTTAATCAGCTGTTCAACCGCGCCGCGCACGCTATTGATATAAGCATATAGCGCCTCGCACTCAGCTTTGGTCGGTGGGCCGGAAAAAGTCAGCGACTGAAGATTCGGTACAACGATCCTGTTGCCGCGGCGCCCCATGATGATTTCCAGCATAGTCTTCAGCCATTCCGGCGTGCCCGCGGGGATCCCCGGCTTCTTGATGCGGATCGTCTGCGTAATGCCGGTCGTTAACGCGGATTCCACCACAACGCCGTCGCTTATCCTACCGACGCCCGAGAGGTTCGCTTGGGCCGAATTTACACTCGTTAACGCCTGTGCCCTGGTAATTTGGCCGGCACCCGAGAGATTCGGCTGGCTCGACGGCGCGCCAAGGAAATCGGCACTGATGCTTATCGGCCCGATGCCGATCAGATTGCCTTGCGTAGAATTCGCCCCGGGGAGTACATGTGCTTGCGTTATCGCAATCACCGACGATGAATTTATCTGCGTTAATGCCGAGAAAACCAGTACATGAGTCTGGTCTACCGGCACGGCACTGCTGAGGTTAAAGTGTATTGATGCCGCTCCGGCCAGATCGTGCGCTGGGCCAGGCGTTATAGCGCCAGCGCTGCTGAAGTTATCTTGCGTTGATGCTGTCCCTGCAAGAAGATGGACCTCGGCGATTGATGCTGCGTTGCTGCTATTGGCCTGGGCGGAATTTGCACCGGTTAACGTTATGTCGCTGGGCGCCGCGCTAACAAATATTTTACGTGCCGGGGCCTTTAGTAGCCGCCATGGGTGTTGGTACAAAGACCAGATTTCCGATGAAGAGAATACCCTGTAAAACACACCGACTGTATCAATATCCCCTGACCAATTTTCTCCGCCGGTGGCATTGCTGCCTACGTACATCGTTCTGATAAAAACATTTGCTGGCGCTGAAGCACTGGCAACCTGAACGCCATTGACATACAGATTACGATTGCTGCCGTTAAAAGTGCCGCAAACAAAATCCCGCCGCCCTACTACCTGCTGTCCCCCAAGACAAAGCCCTAAACCAGCATTATTGACGATCCATTCGTATTTGCCGCCAGCGGAACTGGAGCCAAGATAAAATCCCGCTTGATAATTCGTTTCAATTACCCGTCTAAACGACACGTTTAATACACTTGGCCGAACCCACGCGAACACCGTAAGCGCGGAGGGAGCTGCTATGGGCTTGGTGCTAATTAAGCGGTTGGACGCGAAATTCAGTGAGTAACCGTGTTGTCTTAATACCCGAACCGGTGTCGAACCAGGAATAAGGTGATTGCTTTTGGCAATATCCTTGCCAGTGCCATCATTGAATAGTGACAATATCTCGGCGTCTTGATACGCCTCTGCCAATCGGGGAGAATATTGCGGTTGGCTTAGAAATTTCTGCGGGAGTAGAACTACGCCCACTTAGCTCACCGTTGTCAGTTCGCTTAGGTACGCTTCTACTGTGACAGCCTGCCCAGTGTTGCCGGCGAACTCGATCTCAAGGCACATTATGGCAGGATCAATGGGCATGCCAATTTCAGTTACGGCGCTGGCTGTCGTCCCGCCGCCGTAGGAGGCAATTGTTTTCCAATCCGCGCCTGCCGGGGCCGCGACGGGAAGGGTTGCGTTGTGCGCGACCAGAATGTTCGCCTGGCACTGAGCCGTTGGCCCAGTTCCACCATTCGTCATTTTGATCGTCAGGAATCCACCACCTTGAGCCGCCCCAAGGGCCAATGTGCCGCGAGTCGCCCCAGCCGCGGCATTGGAAGTGCTGGCTACAATCATGCGTGCTGTTTTTGTGAGTGCCATCGTTATACCTCGTCAGTAAGTACATCCACTACCTCATCAGTACGTTCTGCATGGCAGAGTCAGTCGCGCCAGTGATGGCAACAACCGAAGCGGCTGAGTTTTGTGCCGTTAATCATTGGGGTATCGGCTGATGCTGGCGGCAGTTGTCATAGGTCGCCATTCATTACCTCATTAAGTCGGCTGACCGCTGGTATAGGTGAGTTGCGGGAAATTCACCGTATTGCCGCTCGTTACCACCTGATCCGAGGTCTCGTCCGTCACCCATAGCACCTTGCTTACGTTATCGGTGAAGGCGATATGCAAATCCGGCGCCGCGCCCGAGTTAGCTGAAGCGGTACCGCTCTTGATGGCTGTGGTGAGTACACGCGCCGCAGCATCCACGCCGGATAGCGCGTAATCGCCAGAAGCCATTGCGACTTCGCAAATAATATTGCCTACCACCGTGGCGTAGCTGTCCCCAGCAGCATAAGCCTTGAGCAAAAGCAGGCGGATTGCGCCGTTCTTGATTGCATTAAGCCCGCCATCCAATACATCGGCATGAGCGTATGTCGCCATTAAACTCTCCTCTTATTCAATAAAAACCGCCCTGCTAACGGAGCGGCTCATGTTTTCAAACCAAATGCCCTGCTATGCCTGTTTCAATCCGCTCATCGTTTCCGCCAGCAATACGCCGGTAACCTTGACGTTTCCGGACAGCACCACTTCCACGTTGTCGGACTTGTAGCCGCCTGGAAGCCGGAAAGCGCGGCTGTTCTCAACCTGCTTGGCGAATTTCAAGACGCCGCCGGCCCAAAGCTGGAACTGCAGCGAATCGATTGCAAGCGGCGGAATGGCGTGCATTTCGTCGCCACCGATTTCATATTCGCCCGGAGATGCATCAGCCAGGCCATCGTTCATCGCGCCGCCCGTGATAAGCGCCTGGTTTGCGTCAATTGCGGCGGTATGAGATGCGCTCGCTGCTGCGGACTCGGCTTCAGTCATATCGAAATCGGCGTCTATCTTTGCCGCGCCATAATTAATCGGCGGCGCGGTGATAAACTTCTTGCTCTTCCACTCGTAGGAAAGTTTTGTCCCGACGTCCCCTTCCCACTGATATATTTTTTTGTCGAGCGCTACAAAGAGCTTGCCTGTCCACGGATCGGCCCAGATAGCGGTAATCCGCTGGTTGATCTTGATAAAGGATGCGGCCTCAGCCTTGTCGATCACGAACATCAGAGAGCTATCGTCCACCGAATGACCGGAGTAGTACCGGTTATCGGCGGAAGCCGCGACGAAAGTATCCGGGTTAAGCTCGGCCCATTCCTTTTGTGTAAACAGATCCTTGGTGACGATGTCGCTGTTGGTGCCAATGATTACCATCCCTTGCGGTGCCGGATAACCCACGCCAAACGCGAAACTCGCCACGCCACGCTTCGCCATGCACGGCCATGCCACACCGAGCTTCTCCATGCCGCCACCCATCGTTACCGGTTCAACCCCGGTAATCGTGAACGGGTTGCCTTCTGTCATGCCTACCAATGTCGTTCCCGTTACACCGATTGCTACAATGTCCTGGTCGTATGTCTGCCGATAAGCGATCGGCCAGGCGTAGGGTTTGAACGGCTCCGAAAAAAGAACTTCATTGCCGACAAAGCCGGCGGCAATGCCATTAGCCAATATGACGATACCCTTCATATTTGCCGGTGGCATGGCCCATGTCGTGGACGGCAGCACTTCCCCCAGGGCGGCATCGATGTCGGAGGTGGTATCGTTGTATGTCGTGGCGATTGCCGATACGGTAACGATGTAGTGGTACTCTGTTCCGCTTGAAGTGGTCAGGGTGCGGTATATCCGCTTGGTCATGCTGGTGATATTGTGCGGCGCCTCGCGTTCCCAAGTTCCACCAGCAGCATAGATTTGCGTAGTCGAGAGCGATATCACTACCGTGGTCGTGGCGGGATCCGCGCTAACGAGGGTAAACGTGGCATTGAGGTCGTTCATGCCGGTCACCGATGCGAAAGTAATAGTTTCCCCGGCGCGCAACCCGAAAACGGTATCAAGCGTTACCTGAACATATCCGGCTGACGGCGTATTCCTCGCTGCCGCTGATACGGCGCCCGAGTTCGGTGGAGCCGTATCCATCGCGGAAAGTGCCCAGGTACCGTCCACCTTTCCGGTGGTAATCGTTGAGGCCGGAGACGGCTTCGATTCCTCGCCCCATCGGGTAACGAACGTATAAACATAGGAACGCGTTACGGTTGACCCAACACCGCCCGATGGCGCCACGGTCGGCGCTGTTAACGGTGGAGTGACACCCAATACATAGCACGCGGAGGGATAGGGCCCAACGCCAGCGGTGGCCGTGTCGTAATCCGATGCGCGGGGCTCGCCGTCTCCCGTATAGTAAAAACGCCTGGAAGTATTTCCAGCAACAGGCGAGCGCGCCACGTCCACATCCACCTCCCACGCCAGCCATTTTTCGTTACCATCCTTCTCCATGCGGAACATGGATTTTATGTCATCGCCGATAACCGGAGAGAAAACCGGCATTAACCCATTTCTCGGACGCAAGTCGCCGGAGGTCAGTATGCAGTTCGTAGCAACCTGCGCCTGGTTAGGTG
>JALYOY010000070.1 GCA_030856655.1 Pseudomonadota bacterium
GGCTACTGCGGTGCTCTCTTTTTCTGCCACCTTCCCCGACAGAAAGAGTGCAATCGCTGCCGGAACAAACGTCACGGAAAGGATCATCGCCCCAAGCAATGCGATCACTACCGTGAAAGCCATCGGATGGAACATCTTTCCTTCCACTCCCGACAGCGCGAAAATGGGGAGGTAAACCACCATGATAATGAGCTCCCCATAGATCAAAACCCGCCGCGCTTCCTTAGAAGCCTCGAAAACTATTGAGAAGCGCTCGCTAGCAGTTAATACCCGTCCCAGCCGTACCTGCTCCTGGGCCAGACGCCGGATGCTGTTTTCGACGATGACAATGGCCCCATCCACAATGAGGCCGAAATCAAGCGCCCCGAGGCTCATCAGGTTGGCGCTGACCTGATTGGCCATCATGCCGCTGAAGGTGAACAGCATCGACAATGGAATAACGAGTGCGGTAATCAGCGCGGCACGCAGATTGCCGAGGAATAGAAACAGCACCACAATTACCAGCGCGGCGCCCTCAAACAGGTTGGTCGCGACGGTACGAATAGTTTTGTCTACCAGGTTGGTGCGGTTATAGACTGGTGCCGCCACCACGCCTTCCGGTAGGTTGCGGTTGATTTCCTCCAGTTTTTTGGCGGCTGCGTGAGAGACGGTTCGGCTGTTTTCACCGATCAGCATCAGAGCCGTGCCCAGTACGACTTCTTCCCCGTTTTGCGTCGCGGCACCTGTGCGCAGCTCCTTGCCGATAATCACATCGGCGACGTCGCTGACGCGTATCGGCACCCCTTGGCGGCTGCCCAGAATGATGTTGGCGATTTCGTCCAGGTTTGCCACTTGTCCGGGCACCCGGACCAGGTTCTGTTCGCCGCTTTTTTCGATATAGCCTGCGCCCATAAGAGCGTTGTTGCGTTCCAGCGCGATGACTACATCTTGTAAGGTCAACCCGAAAGAGATCAGTTTTTCCGGATAGGGCGTGACGTGGAACTGCTTAACGTAGCCGCCGATCGCGTTAACTTCGGTGACCCCTTTTACCATCCGCATCTGAGGCCTGATGATCCAGTCTTGAATTTCACGCAGATCGGTTGTGCTATAGGGCACTCCATCCGGTTTTCGTGCGTCTTCCCTCGCATCGACGGTCCACATAAAGATCTCGCCCAGACCGGTAGAGATGGGCCCCATGTTAGGTACGATACCTATAGGCAATTTGCCTATTGCTTCCTGAATCCGCTGGTTTACCAACTGACGAGCGAAGTAGATGTCTGTGCCGTCGTCAAAAATCACCGTTACCTGAGACAGTCCGTATCGCGAAATGGAACGGGTATGGTTCAGATTCGGGAGGCCCGCCATCACCGTCTCGATGGGAAAAGTGATACGTTGTTCCGCTTCCACCGGCGAATAACCCGGCGCCAGGGTATTGATTTGCACTTGCACGTTGGTAATGTCCGGCACGGCATCAATAGGCAGCCTCTGGTAGCTGTAGATTCCAAGCATGGCCATCCCTAATACCGCTATCAGGACGAGTCCGCGATGATGTATGGAAGTTCGCAGAATACGTTCAACCATGATTGCGGCCCTGGTTGATTTCCACGAAAGTGCGTTGTCGCCCTTTTGGATCCCCTCGCCTAGTGCTCATGAGTTGCTCCCGATTTACCCAGCTCTGCCTTGATAACAAAGCTATTCCCCACTGCGTACCGCTCCCCCGCGGAAAGTCCCGTGACTATTTCAACCATCTTTCCATCGCTGCGGCCTAGTTTCAGAGGACGTGCCTCAAAATACTGCCCATAGCGGCCAAACACCACTGACCATTCGCCCAGCGTCTGAATTGCGTCTGTCGATACAGCCACAGGTACGTGTACCTCTTCAGTCACGAGCTCTGCGGTAACAAACATGCCGGGAAGCCAACGGCCATGCGTATTTTCCAGTTCGACGCGGGCCGTGGCGGTGCGAGTGGCCACGCCAATTAGCGCGCTTACGAAGGAGACAGAACCTTCGCCTTCGGCATCAGTCGCCGTCGCTCTGACAGTCGTCTTTTCCCCGACCTTAAGCACCTCCAGATCTTTCGCATACACTGTAATTTGTACCCATACCGTTGATATGTCGGCTATGGTAAAAATCTCGGTGTCTTCCTTGACTGTCTGACCTTGAGCGATCGCTTTGGCGGTGATGAGTCCGGAAATCGGTGCGCGGATCTCATAGCGGGCCAGAGTGCCATTCGAGTGAACTGCTTCGGGCCGCACTTCAAGCGTGCGCAGTTTGGCAGAAGCAAGATCCGAAGCAATGTCAGCTTCAGTCAAAGCCTGCTGCGCAGCAAGATAGTCCTGTTTGGCGGAAATTTTTTCCTCCCAGAGTTGCTTCTCGCGTTCAAAAGTGATTAGCGCCAGCGCCCGGCGTTTCTTTGCTGCGAGATACTGGCTACGTAAGTCAGCAAGAACAGTACTTTCGATGACTGCAAGCACTTCCCCTTTCTTCACTTGCTGGCCATGATGACGGTAAACGGAAAGCACTATGCCCGGTGTGCGTGGTACCACTTGCACAATGTTGTGTTCGTTGAAAGCGATCTCGCCTGGTAGTTTGAGCGTAGGTTTGATTGTCGCCGGCCCGGCAGTGAGTATTTCAATGCCGATACTCTTCAGGATTTCGTCTGGCATTTCCACCCGCGCCTCGACCTGGCTGTAACCCCAGCGAAAAGTTTTACCATTGCGCTCTGCGGCAATCGCCATATCGAACGAATGCGGCTCCTCTACGATCTGGTCGCCGAGCAGATAGCCGGCCTCGGAGGTAAAGTTGAATACCTGCGCCGGCGCGCCCAGACGTGACAGCGTAAGAGTAACCTCGGCGGCGGATGGTGGGAGCGGCTTGCCATTCTCATAAAGATAAAGCCGGAACTGTGGCGGCACCCCCTGCTCGAATATGGTAACCTCCAAGCCGAAACCATCCTTGATAAACAGCTTTCCGCCATTAGGCCCCTTGCTTGGCTCGTGGCCCATGCTTTTATCCCCTGTAGATGAATTCTTAATTTCAGGGCGGTCACGTGCCGCGCTGGATGCGTCATCCTCTTCGTGTTTCTCGTGCGAGACGTCCGGCGAGGCGGCTTTGTCCCAGGTAAGAATAAGTCCACCCAATACAACCCCTATGGTGATAACAATGGCTATTAAGGTCTTTTGCCTTTTGTTCACAATCCGCTCCTTGATTCTTTATGCAAACTTTTGCTACTTACGGATGGATGATCCGGTGCGTCATCTGGTATGCGATCAATCGGCGCTGCAATCAAGCGTTCGACTTCATTGACCAGGCGCTGGTAATTCGCCAGTGAGCGCACGTACAAGATCTGATTTTGAAAGAGGGTGCGCTGCGCATCGAGCACTTCAAGAAAGCCGAATCTGCCTAATTCGTAGCCTTTGTTCATGACTTCGAAGGCGCTTTTGGCCGCAGGTAAAATTTCGCTGCGCAATATGTTTATTTCGTTCGACGTGGCCGACAAGGTTTCGTAGGCCTGCGTAAGCTCGGTTTTAAGCCGCAATTCGGTGGCTACCTGCTCGTCAATGGCTTTATCAACGCGTTGATGGGCTTCCCTTAAATTACCCTGGTTGCGGTCGAACAACTGCAGCGGTATGGCGAGGCCAGCTACGGCGGTCGTGCCTCCAGTGTTAGAATGGTTTATGACGCCGGCAATAACGGTGAGATTGGGTATGCGGCGTGTCTGCTCCACTTCCAGCAGCGCTTTGCGCTGTTCTATATTTTTCATAGCGCGCAGGGCCATTGGGCTGGCGAGCGCGCGTTCCGCAAGCGCGTCAAAGCTCGGCAGAACAACCAGCGACTCAAGATTTCCCAGGGCTTTGTTAAATTGCGGAGAAGAGCTGCCCCATAGCAGCACCAGCCGCTTACGCGCTGCCGCCAGATCCCGCCGCGCCTGCTCAAGCTCAATGCGCGTGGTGGAAAACGCCACTCCGACCCTGGTCTCCTCAATGGGGGGTACCTTGCCGGACTGAACGCGTCTTGATACCGTATTCACTACTTTCTGTGCCAGTTGCACATTCTCTTCCGCAAGCCGCAGCCGTTCCTGGCCCGCAAGCACCTCGGTAAAAACGTTTGCCACCTGGGCGATGAGTTCCACACGCCGGGTTTCGTAGGCTTGCCCCGCGACTTCCTCGCCCAGCGATGCCGCCTTAACCCTCGCGGCACGTTTCCCGCCGAGCTCGATCAATTGATTGATCCGAAGCGTCGTGTCTTGCTGCTCTACTTCTTTTGCGCCTATCCTGCCTGGAGTAGGATCGGCCTTCGGAAGATTTCCGGCGTTCTCAGCCATTAGGAATAACTCAGGATTCGGCAACAGCCCGGCTTGTTGCGTCACCCCCTGCAGGGCGTGCGTTTCCTTGGCGAAAGCCGCCAACTCGGGATTGCGCTGCAACGCAAGGAGCGCGGCATTGCGCAACGTGAGCTCGTTCTTTTCCTCGGGCAGAGATGGTAGAGCGTAATCGGAGTGGCTGGCTGGCAGCGTGCCCGAAAAAGTATTTTGGGCAGTTGCTGCAGACGTGCAACAGAGCGCCAGGATAAGCGATCCGGTCGACACCAGGTGTCGTGGCATCGTGAACAATACGTTAAAGTTCATGGAAACCCTCCGCAAGTGTTATGCAACCAACAGTCAACTGCGTAATCAACTGCGCAATCAACTAAGCAATCTGCATCGCGATGAGCGAACACAGATGAAAATCCAGCAATTCCGCGTAGAGGATGTTTGACGTTGCTTCAGGCAGCGCGGGCGGCTTTGGACCGCCTTGGACAAACTAGGCAATGTCAGCGATACATCCCGCCGAACTTGAAGATTTAGCTTACGGAGGTGTTTCGAGGAGGATGAAGCAGAGAATCCGGAATGGATTCAGGAACGGTGACGGAAACAAATACAGTCAAAGCGTCCATACCAACGGACGCAGGTACGAGCGGAAGGGCAGTAAAAAAGAAGGGCTGATATTGTCCGGCCGCATGAAGGCACAAATGGGTAGCGGCATCCAGGTGGTCATCATCATTAAAAGTAGCAAGTTGATGGGCCTCAAAATGCGCCGCCGGATCAAGAGAAAGAACATGATGCTCATGATCAAGCTCATGAGCGAATACTTCGCCATTAAATGCCCAGACAAAAGCGTTCGTCAGCATGCTGACGAACAGCACAAGCATGATGGGATGGATAAGACGCTTGTTCATGAGTGAGATTGTATACCCCCGGTAAAGATACCGCCAACATTTGTTCCCATGTGCGCTTTTTTTGAGAAAGGGGTGTAGCCCCCGCACAAAGCTCAAACGCCTCGCCAAATGCGGCCGTAATTGGACGGGATGGTCAGCCAACGCTCCTGCCCTTCAGCGACCGCGAAGTTATCCTGGCCGTGCAGTTGCTCGGTGTAGGTGCCGGCGCGCGTGAATACGAATGGCACGCTCTGCTCAACATCGGTAAAATTCACCGCGATCACGCTTGCCGTGGTAGCGGTCTCGCGCCGGAAAAGCAGAATTCCACGCGATAGATAACGCCCATAATCATTATGGAAGTAATGACTGCCACGACGCAGCTCAACGCAATGATTACGCAAACTCACCAGCTTCCGGGTCAGCTTGACCAGGCTTTTACCGGCGATATCGTAGAAATAATCCCAGCGCAGCGGCCGCAGCAGTAATACGCGGCCAAGGCCATCGTCAGGCAGAAAGTAGTTTTCTCCGAATTCCTGACCCTGCCATAGCATGGGGATGCCTTTCGCGGCGAGCAACGCGATCAGGTAGGGCTGAAGCCGGTACCAGTGCGCGCGGTTGCCTTCCGCAAATAATAGGTTCCAGTCGCGATGACGCAGGCCAAACTCGCATAGAAAACGGCTGTGGTCATGATTCTCGATATATTGCAACGGGGCTTTGGGCAATGTTTCCCGGTTATGCGTTGCCTGTTCGACGTAGCCAAGCGCGCCCAGCCGCTGGCCGAGATTCTCGATTGCTCCCGCCGCGCCGCGAGCGCAAGCTGTTGCTGCCCCAAAGGTGGCGTTCTGCCACGTGACATTGCTGTAGCTCTGCTCAAGGATCTGCTCCGGCGCTTCCAGCTGCTCGGCGATCTGGATTAGCCGGGGCGCTTCAGGTGCATCGAACCGGGGAAGGCTGGCAATTGATTGCTTGACGTACTCGTAGGTATGGAAGACGAGATTGGCATAGCCTACGCCCAGTGCGCCGTCCCAGTAGTTTGGCACGCAGTCATAGCGGAAGCCGTCAATGTGATAGGTATTCAACCAGTGCAGGTTGACGCTGTAGAAAAAGTCGCGGGTGAGGGCACGGTTGAAGTCGGTACTGACACCAAAATAATCCTTCATAAACGGCCCCATGAATGGATTTTCATGGTACCGAAGCCGCCGGTACAGCTCGGCATAAGGAAAATCCTCGCCGGTATGTCCATAAACCGCATCCACGATCACCGCCAGCCCGCGCTGGTGTGCCGCATCGACAAAACGCTGGAAATCGTCGCGCCGCCCAAAACGTTCATCGACACCAAAATAACCCATCGGCAGATAGCCCCAATCGACTTCCAAGGATATATTGCTGACCGGCATTATCGACAGCGCATTCACACCAAGGTCGGCGAGATAGTCGAGACGGTCAATCGCACCTTGCAGACTACCGCCGAATTCGGCAAGGTTCAGTTCATACAGGATCAGGTCGTGTATTGCGGGCGTTTTCCAGTTCATCTCTTCGGCGCTCCAGGCATAAGGGATATAGCCAAGGGTGAAGGCGGAGAGCTTGCCGATAGCATATTCCCGGGCGTAGGGGTCGACGATCCAATCCAGAATATTCCCGTTCCCGGTGTGAAGTTCAAAACGGTAGACATGGCGCCCGGGTGAACCGAAATGCGAGGCTGCCTGCGCATCACGGATGGTGTTGAAATCCACTCCCACCGTCCAGATATCCCCGTAATCGGCATCGATCTCATGCCGCAACTCGAAAATCAGCGGCTGAATCGCCTGGATGAACTGGTCGCGCTCGTGGATGACTTTCAGAAACAACCGGTTACCGTGAACGGCCGATATCCACGGTAACAGGACACCGAAATCAACGATGCCGGACCTGGATTCATGGGGACCGAGCTGATTCAGAGGAAGACTTTTCATGACTGGATACCCCGATAATAGATTAACCGTTTGAATAGATTAACCGTTTGAAAAATTTATCAAGCGGATCGGTGAATCACGGGTTTTCGCCGTTCCTTTCCCCACTTTGCTCGCCACCCCTCGGCCCCCAGAATACAACCCACGTTCCGAAATCAATGGAGAAGCTCTCGAACCGGTGTTCAACACTGGCCGCCACAAAAAGGCAATCGCCCGCCTTGAACGAATGGCGCTCTCCATTCACAACAAGCTCACCCGTCCCCCGATGGATGAAATAGACTTCATCCTGTTCATGCGGAGTTTGCGGATCATGACCGACGGGGGCGTAATATTCAACTGACATTGAGCCGTGAGCGAGAGCAACGGCGAACCGCTCACCCATCGGCCACTCTCCGGTGACGGGACCAGGGATATGGGAGAGGACTTCTTCGACGGTTGCTTTGGTTTTCAATGGAGACTCCTGATGGGACAAATTGCTAGTGGCCTGTCTTGAAGAATCGCAGCGAAAGTGCCAGATGCTTTTGCAGCCGATTTCCTTTAAGTCCGACAGGCTGCTAGTCATCCGTAACAGGCTCATCTATAGAGCCGTTCGGTACTTCCTTGAATTGGCCTGAAAGAGCCGCAAGCAATTGGCTGCGGGTAGTCAGGAATTTATAAAGAGGGAATGCCAGGATGCCAAAAAATATTCCCAGAAGCAGGCCAGCAAACGGCGCTAAGAAGACCACCAGGAATGCTTTAGTAATACCGCTACTCTGAAAGGTGAAAAGTGCGTTGAAAGGAGAAAATAGGGTATTCGCACAACAAAATGCCACTGAATTAAATTTTATGAAAGAAAGGAAGTCGAGTTGTACGAGGTATCTGCTCATTTAACCCCCTAACATTAATTGAGCGACCCCGCCGAGATCGGTCGTGTGGATTTGATTGTATGAAATCCGCACCTGGCACGCAATGCTCGAGTGGCGCGCAGGCAGCATACTCGGATCGTGTGCGTGGATGCGAGCCCGCTTCAAGAC
>JALYOY010000193.1 GCA_030856655.1 Pseudomonadota bacterium
CGGAAAACGAGTGATGCATGCTTCGCTCCTGAGCATACACAAGCGCAGGCAAGTCGCGCGTTCAGCTCGCGTAGGCAAACGGCGGCGTGACCGGACTGTTCCTTCGCCGTTATTCGGCGTTGGTTGTGCTCGGAAAGGCTGTGTTGGCACAGCAACCTGCTTGCCCCGGCGCGTAAGCGATCAACTTCGATGTGGATGTGCGCTTTAGAACAACTGCTTCCGGCGCTCGAGCAGCCGCTCTACGCTATTCAGCAGCTGATCAGGGTCGAAAGGCTTTTTGAGATAGTCGTCCGCCCCAGCGCGAAGCGCAATTTCCACGTCTGCCTCGTTGCGCCGGGCTGACAGCATCAAAATAGGCACCGAATGCGCCGTGGCCGATGCCCGGATTTGCCGTACCGCCTCGACTCCGCTCATCCCCGGCATCATCACGTCCATGATAACGAGATCCGGCGCTTTCAAAATGATCGCCCGTACAGCGGCATCGCCGTTCGGGACAATGCCCACCACATGTCCTTCCCGGGACAGCACCGCCCGAACGATCTCCCCGACCAACTCGTCATCATCGGCAAATATTATCCGCGACACATCACCCTCCGTAAAAAATGAAATCGTGCCCGTTTGCTGGAGGAAACTGCACAAAACACCCAGCCGGGCGTTCAAGATCACGCCGCGCAAAAAAAGGTAAATTCTATTCACGACGCGCTGGCCAGGACACGGATACTTCATTGAGGCATGCATACATACTTGATTGCCTTCCGCAGATGGTCTGGGCGAACGAGGCTGGCACTGCCTATTATAATCACCAATGGCGTGAATTCACCGGCATTGACGACGTATCTCAAATAGATCGTTTGGCTCTGATTCATCCCGGCGACCGGGCGACGGCGCTTAGGGCTTGGGAGGATGCCCAGCGCACCGGTCATTATGAAGCGGAGTACCGACTGCAACATCGGTCCGGGGAATTCCGATGGATAATCAGTCGCGGCACCCCCATCCGCGACGAGCGGAAGCAGATTGCCGCATGGTACGGCACTTGTACGGACATCCACGATCGCAAAATAGCGCGCGACGCGTTGACCGCCAGCGAGGCTCTCAACCGGAGTATAATCGAGGCGAGCCCAGATCCTATTTTGTTGTTGGACGTAGAAGGTCGGATAACTTTCATGAGCAGCGCCGCCCGGCGCGAGCTACCTGCAGGCTTGCTAGCTGAGACTTTGGGCTCAATGTGGCTTGAGGCATTTGGCGAATTTCCCGAAGCGGAACGCGTCCTCAAGTCTGCAGTGGGCGGGGTGGCCAGCCGCATAACGGTTGAACATACGTTTGCTGAATGCCCGACCAAGTCGTGGGACATCGCCCTCACTCCCGTTTCTGACGACGACAGTGTTGTTACAGCGGTGCTGGTTGTCGCCAGAAATATTTCAGACGCCCGTCGTGCAGAAGAGCAAATCCAAGATCTGCAAATGCAAGTTGTGCAAGCCTCGCAACTGATAGCAATGGGGAACATGGCTGCGACCCTGGCGCACGAACTTAATCAGCCCTTGACCGCTGCTACCAACTACCTTCGCGGGGTGGACCGGATCATGAGCGGATTTCATTCCACAGTGACGGCGGAGGCGCAATTTGGGCTGGAGCAGGGTCGTCGTGCGGTAGATCGAGCTGCTGAGATAATCCGAGGCGTTAGGCGAACATTTGAGCAGAAGCCGCATGCGCAAGCGCGGCACTCGTTACGTCGGTTGGTACAAAACGTGGTTCGAATGCTCGGCACAAGCTTGGCCGCTACCATCCACACAAGTATCGACGATCTTGCAGTTTGGGTGAACGTCAATGATGGTCAGATTGAACAAGTTCTTCTCAATCTGATCCGGAACGCGAGTGACGCCCTTCATGATCATCCGACGCCAGTAATCTCCGTTTCAGCGTCTTTAGCGGACAATCTTGTAAGAGTGTGCGTTAGTGACAACGGTCCGGGTATAGAGGCGCCTCGGCGCGCTACCCTCTTCTCACCCATTGAGTCATCCAAGGCTGACGGCTTGGGCATCGGGCTCTCTATCTGCCGCACCATCGTGGAGCAGTACGGGGGCCGGATTTGGCTGGATGAAGCTGTTGCGGGCACATCGATTTGTTTCACCGTTGCTGCTTCATTGCCCGAAACGTCGCTGGCGACGTTTTGAAATGGGGAGGCGGGCGACTGCGCGCTGCATTGGCCAAGCAGATCGGCGATGTTTTGGTTGCTGTCGCCGGCGGCCAAGCTGCATTTGAGTTCGAGCAATCTCGGTCGGTTGGAATGTCCGCCGTTTGTCTGAAGCGCGCATCAAGTACCGCTAATGCCGCTTCCTCTCTGGCCCTCTAAAAACTCAATTTTCTTCGAGCTCAGACAAGTTTCGAAGCACCATGCGCAGCCAGTCTCTCCGCGCCCTGAGTTCATAAAGCACCCCCTCGCTCACCAGATGCTGCATCAAGCCTTGGCCAGCTTTAAGGCGCTGTTCTCGCGTTGCCTCTGCATCAGCGAGGGCCGCTTCGGTGCTTGCCAAAGCAGCGGCTAGAAAAGTCGCTCGCTCCTCCCTTTTTAATAAAGGCAGAAACGCACATCGTGTTCGGATCGGATCTGGCGTCGCTGATGCTATTGAGGAGGGATCGGCACACAGCCATTTGTTCACTGCTCGCTTCCCACCGGACGTGATCGTCAGCTTACGCGTTCCCCGGCCC
>JALYOY010000103.1 GCA_030856655.1 Pseudomonadota bacterium
ACGTTAACTTGGCGCCCTGAACACGAATCGAACGTGTGACCTACCCCTTAGGAGGGGGTCGCTCTATCCACTGAGCTACCAGGGCGGTGGCTGCATTTTACGCTAATATCGCGGTATGGATAAACCAGCCGCAGTCTCTGATGGAAATTCAGTCGCTAGCAAAAAATTACCTCGCACCGTAGTCATTCTCGGCCTGGTCAGTTTTTTCAATGACTTCGCCTCCGATATCGTCATACCGCTCATTCCCATATTGCTGGTGTCGGTGTTGGCCGCGGGGCCGATTGCCCTAGGATTTATCGAGGGTGTGGCGGACGCGGTAGCGAGCCTGATCAAGCTTTGGTCGGGACGGCATTCGGATGTCATGAGCGGGCGGCGCAAAGGGCTGGCGGTGGCAGGCTACACGCTCTCCAACCTTGCCCGCCCATTGCTGGGGCTGGCTGGTTCCTGGCCGGTGATTCTGGTGCTGCGCAGCATCGACCGCGTTGGCAAGGGGCTGCGCAGCGCGCCGCGCGATGCGCTGGTCGCGGATGCAACGCCAGCCCACATGCGCGGCTATGCTTTCGGTTTTCACCGGGCAATGGATAACGGCGGGGCGGTGGCGGGAAGCCTCGTGGCGGCAGCTGCGCTGGCGTGGTCGGACTTGAGCCTTACCGAGGTAATCCTGTGGTCAGCGGTGCCGGGTTTTGTCGCGGTGCTGCTACTCGGCGCCAGCGTCAAGGAGGAAAAAATCGCTGTTGTTCAGGCCCTTGCTCATCCCCCTGTGGTGCTGCCCCCTTTGCGCTGGTCGGTGTTATCGTTGCCAATGCGGCGTTATCTTCTGGTGCTGATGCTGTTCACATTCGCCCGCGCCTCGGAAACTTTTATTCTGCTGCTTGGGCACCAATTGGGCGTGGGCGTAGTCGAATTGTTGTTGCTGTGGTCGGCATTGAATCTGTGCAAGGCGTCCACCTCCACCTGGGGCGGCAAACTGGCCGACAGCATGGGACGCGGCGCATTGATGTTGATTGGATGGGCAACATTCTCGATCTCATTCCTGCCGTTCGGCACAGTTGGAGATAGTATCGGGCTGTGGGCAGTGAGCATTTTTTACGGTCTTTGCGCCGGCATGAGCGAAGGCGCCGAACACGCCATTATCAGCGACTATGCGGAACCTCGCGAACGCGGAACGGCTTTCGGCTGGTATCATTTGATGGTGGGCATTGCCGCGATTCCGGCCGGATTGCTGTTCGGCTCCATCTGGCAATTTCAAAGCGCAGGAACAGCATTCTTTTTCGCCGGCGGGCTAGCTGCTATCGCCGCGCTATTATTGCGGACGTGGGCCTGGCCGGTCAGAAAATTGGATGTGGCTGATGGATAAAAGGGCGAGGGGTAGCGGGCATAGCAGCACGATTGATGGGTTACGTTCCGCTCTACATCCTTCTTTAAGAGATATATTATGAAATCACTTGGAATATTCGCAACGTTGATGATAATGGTTCTGTTTTTTGGGAGCCATGTTGCGCGTGCTGAGCCACTCAAAGTAGGCCAGCCCGCGCCGGATTTCAACCTTCCTGACCAGAACCGCAGAACCCATAAGCTGGCGGATTTTCGCGGCAAATGGCTGGCGCTGTATTTCTACGTCAAGGACGACACGCCCGGTTGCACCGAGCAGGCATGCAAATTCCGCGACGATATCCACCAGCTGGCGGATCTGGGTGCGCAAGTGGTCGGCGTGAGTGTAGACGATACCGCCAGTCATGCGAACTTTGCCAAGAAGTATAATCTTCCGTTCCCGCTTCTAGCGGATAGCAAGGGCGAAATTGCCGCGCGTTACGATTCGCTCAGAAGCGGCGGTAGCCTGGCCCTGCGCAATACTTTTCTCATTGATCCGGAAGGCAGGATTGCCAAAATCTATCTGTCGGCCAGCACTTCACGCAACTCTGCTGACATAATCGAGGATTTGAAGAAACTGAAGGGTTCTTAATCCGGGCGCCTTGTTTGATAAGCTATGAATTCTTTGGACGCACTCGGAAAGCGCATGTCGGTCCATCGCCTTTCTGTACTATGATAGGTCAGAATAATAATGGAGAAATATCCTTATGGCACAACTTACCGAAGACCAACTGGCGCAAATTAAAACGGCGCTGCAACAACGTTATCTGCATTTGCGGGAAGAAGTCCGTAGCGAACTGGAACGTTCAGGCGATCAGCGTTATGTTGATCTGGCGGGTAGCGTGGCTGATGTTGGCGATGATTCGGTGGCCGATATGCTGCTGGATCTGAATGCGGCTATTGTGGACCGCCAGATAAATGAAATGCGCGAGGTGGAAGCCTCTTTAAAACGCCTGGCGGAATTGAATTTTGGCGATTGTATCGATTGCGGCAACGAAATTGGCTTTGAGCGGCTTATGGCTTATCCCACCGCGCAACGATGTGTGCGGTGCCAGAGTCTGCATGAGAAGACCTACTCCCACGAACCAAATCCAAGTTTGTAAGGCGTTATTTTGCGTTTCCCGGCGCAGGTATTTTGAGCAGCACCAGCACGGCGCCGCTGCCGCCATCTTCCGGTCTGGCCTGACAAAAAGCCAACACATCATTGTGTTGCGAGAGCCAGCTTCCAATCCTGGCCTTCAACACAGGCTCGTTAGACTTTGAGCTGAGCCCCTTGCCGTGTATCACCCGCACGCAACGGAAACCGTGCGCATTACTGGTATTGAGAAACTCCGCGAGTTCCACGCGCGCCTCATCCCGGGTGAATCCATGCAGGTCGAGCTGCGCCTGTATCCCCCAATAGCCGCGCCGCAGCCGCCGCAAAGTCTGGCGCGAAACGCCGGGGCGCAAAAAGGACCACTCATCTCCCGCTTCCATCTCCAGCGAAATGTGATCGGAAAGCGAATCATTCGGCGCTGTTTGTTCGTCAGGCGGAATTTGACGCGGTATGGGCCGGGCATGTTTGCGGGAGTATGGGATCTTGCCTGAGGCGGGCAGAGGTGCGACGTCCCGCACTGCATCGAGGAACAATGCGGTGTCGCCATCGGCAATTCGGGATACGGCCGCGTCATCGCTCGCAGGCCCGGTTGCAGACTTTTTGTCTCGCCGTTTCATATGAGATCTTCAAATCGTTGCTCAGTTGTCGCTCAATTCGAAACATCGAGATACTTTTCTGCATCCAGCGCGGCCATGCAACCAGTTCCCGCGCTGGTCACTGCCTGGCGATACACATGGTCTTGTACATCACCCGCCGCGAATACGCCAGGGATGCTGGTTGCGGTAGCGTTGCCCTCGTTTCCGCTCCGGGTCACGATATAACCATTTTTCATTTCTAGTTGCCCTTGGAAAATATCGGTGTTGGGCTTGTGGCCAATGGCGATGAATACGCCTTGCAAATCCAGGTTCTTGGTGGAACTGTTCTGAGCGCTTTTGATACGCATTCCGGTGACGCCGGAATTATCTCCCAGCACTTCATCCAGCACATGGTTGAGTTCCAGCTTGACGTTGCCGGTTTCCACCTTGTCCATCAATTTATCGATCAGTATTTTCTCCGAGCGGAATTTGTCGCGCCGGTGCACAACGGTAACATTACGCGCGATGTTGGAAAGATAAAGCGCCTCTTCTACCGCCGTGTTACCCCCCCCCACCACTGCGACATCCTGCCCCTTGTAGAAGAAACCATCGCAGGTGGCGCAGCCGGACACGCCCCTGCCCATGAATGCCTCTTCGGAGGGCAGCCCCAGGTACTGCGCCGAAGCCCCAGTGGCGATAATCAACGCATCGCACGTGTACGTGCCTTGATCGCCGATCAGCGTGATGGGTTTATCCGTGAGCCTGGCGGTGTGAATGTGATCGAAAATGATCTCGGTGTTAAAGCGTTCCGCGTGTTTCTGAAAGCGTTCCATCAATTCCGGGCCTTGCACGCCCATCGCATCCGCCGGCCAGTTATCGACGTCGGTAGTGGTCATAAGCTGGCCACCCTGGGCCATGCCGGTAATGAGTACAGGCTTGAGATTGGCGCGAGCGGCATAAACCGCTGCGCTAAAACCGGCTGGGCCGGAGCCGAGGATGAGAAGACGGGAGTGCTTGCTGGTCATAATTCTATATATGGGGTTTATTTTTCAAAAAAACAGGATTTATACCAACACATGTCCAAAAATTCCAAATTCGAGGAACGCCTTGGGCAAATCAGAGGCAACTGAAGAGCAACAAGGTATTGCACCTTAAAAATTGCGTTTTAAGGGCTTCCTACAGTCGTTGTTCGACCCAGCTGACCACGCTTTCCAGCGCTGCGGGCAGGTTATCGGGCTGGGTTCCGCCTGCCTGGGCCATGTCGGCGCGCCCGCCGCCCTTGCCACCTACCTGCAAGGCAACGAAATTGACCAGTTCGCCTGCTTTCACTTTCGTAGCCAGATCAGCGCTAACCCCCGCGATCAGCTTGACCTTTCCCGCTTCCAGCGCACCCAGCACCACCACGCAGGACCTGAATTTATTCTTGAACCTGTCCAGCGTTTCGCGCAGTGTTTTGGAATCCGCATCGTCAAGACAAACGGCCAGGACTTTTGCGCCTTTCACCTCCCGCGCCTGCCCGGCGAGGTCGTCGCCTTGCGAACTGGCAAGTTTTGATTTCATGCGTGCGAGTTCTTTTTCCAGCTGTTTCACGTTATCGAGGATTTGCGTAATGCGGGTGGCGGCCTCCTGCGGCTGCGCCTTGACGGCGCGCGCCACCTGCTGCAATTGCAATTCCTGCTGCTGAATGTAAACCAACGCGCTCTCGCCAGTTACCGCTTCGACACGCCGCACGCCTGCCGCTACACCGCTCTCGGCAACAATCTTGAATAATCCGATGTCGCCGGTACGCCTGACATGCGTACCGCCACATAGCTCACGCGAGGAACCGATGACCAGCACACGCACTTCATCGCCATATTTCTCATCGAACAACATCATTGCGCCCGTTTTTCTCGCGTCCTCTATCGCCATCATGCTCGACCTGGTTGCCGCATTGGTCAGAATTTCAGCATTCACCAAACCTTCCACTCTGCGAATTTCGGCATCTGTCATCGGCTGATTATGCGCGAAGTCAAAGCGTGTCTTATCCGCATCGACCAACGAGCCTTTTTGCTGCACATGGGCGCCCAACACCTGACGCAGCGCCTGGTGCATCAGGTGAGTGACCGAGTGATTACGCTCGGTTCGCGCCCGCGCTACCGGATTGACCTTTGCCAGCACCTTGTCGCCTGCAACCAACCGCCCGCTGCGCAGCAGCCCTTTGTGGCCAAATACATCCGACTGGATTTTTTGCGTGTCCGAAACGGCGAAGGTGCCGTTGCCGGCAAGCAGTTCGCCGCAATCGCCCACCTGCCCGCCGGATTCCGCATAAAACGGCGTTTGATCCAGGACGATGACTGCTTCATCCCCCGCCTCAATAAAGTCTGCGCGGCTACCCTGTCGATAGATCGCCAGAACTTGACCTTCAAACTGCAAGTTCTCATAGCCGTGAAATTCCGTCGAGGGTCCGCTATAAGCTATTCCGTCCTGGATAGTGAATTTGCTCGTTGCCCGAGCCCGCTCCCGCTGACGCTCCATGGCTTGCTCAAAACCGGCCTGGTCGATGGCGATACCGCGCTCACGCGCAATATCGGCCGTAAGATCCAATGGAAAACCAAATGTATCGTACAGGCGGAACGAGGTTTCCCCATCGAGTATGCGGCCTTCATTCCCTTGTTGCAGCGCCGCTTCCAGCATCTGCATGCCATTCTCCAGCGTCTCGGCGAAACGCTCTTCCTCCTGCTTCAGGACCGCCGCTATGCGCGCCTTGGCTTCGACCAACTCGGGATAGGCTTGCCCCATCGCTTTCGCCAAATCTTCTACCAGCAAATAAAAGAATGGTTGCTTCTGTTCGAGCTTGTAGCCGTGACGAATTGCGCGACGGATAATGCGCCGGAGCACGTAGCCGCGCCCCTCGTTGCCGGGAATCACGCCATCGACGATGAGAAAAGAGCAGGCGCGAATGTGATCGGCAATTACCTTGAGGGAATTGCTCGACAGGTCCCGATCCTGAATGCCGCTGGTGTTGCCAAAACATTCTCGCGCCGCTGCCTTGATCAGATCCTGAAACAAATCGATTTCATAATTGCTGTGGACCTGCTGCATGACAGCGGAGATACGCTCCAGCCCCATGCCGGTATCCACCGACGGCTTGGGCAATGGATGCAATGTGCCGGCGCTGTCGCGATTATATTGCATGAACACCAGGTTCCAGATTTCGACATATCGATCGCCATCTGCTTCGGGCGTGCCGGGAGGGCCACCTGCAATCTCCGGGCCGTGATCATAAAAAATTTCCGAACAGGGGCCGCAGGGGCCGGTATCGCCCATCTGCCAAAAGTTGTCCGTGCTGGCGATGCGCGTGAAGCGCGACGAGGCAATACCCACCTCGTTGAGCCAGATGTCGG
>JALYOY010000117.1 GCA_030856655.1 Pseudomonadota bacterium
CAGCAAGCTTCCCTCGTTCAACGTTGGCATGAACTCGCTTCCCAGTTTCGTCGCCGGAAATACCGAAAGTGCGAGCGTGAGTACGGCCACTGCAATGGTGAGTTTCTTCCAGCGCATTACCCCGGCAATGATGGGACGATAAATCCATATCAGAAAGCGGTTAACCGGATTTTTCTGCTCAGGCATGATCTTGCCGCGGATGAATAGAAACATCAGCACCGGCACCAGCGTGATCGACAGGAGCGCCGCGCCCGCCATCGCGAAAGTCTTGGTGTAGGCGAGCGGTGCGAACATCCTCCCCTCCTGCGCCTCGAGCGTGAAAACCGGAAGGAAGGAAACAGTGATGATGAGCAGACTGAAGAACAACGCGGGCCCCACCTCGCGGCAGGCGTCGATCATGATCTGCAGGCGAGGCGCTGCGGGGGGCGCGCGCTCCAGATGCTTATGGGCATTCTCGATCATAACGATTGCCGCATCCACCATGGCGCCGATGGCGATGGCAATACCGCCCAGGCTCATGATGTTGGAATTGAGCCCCAGTATATGCATGGCGGTGAGCGCGATGAGCACGCCGATTGGTAGCATGACGATAGCAACCAGCGCGCTCCTCGCGTGCATGAGAAATACCATACAGACCACAGCCACGACGATGCTTTCCTCGATCAGGACCCGTTTCAGATTGTCGATGGCGCGATGGATCAGGTCCGAACGATCATAGACCGTCTGCAACGACACGCCCTCCGGCAAGCCGCTGGAGATTTCCGCAATCTTGCTTTTCGGGTTGTCGATGACGTCAAGTGCGTTCTGGCCGTAACGTGCCACGGCGATGCCAGAGACCACCTCGCCTTCACCGTTGAGCTCCGCGATCCCGCGTCGTTCATCCGGCGCCAGTTCGACCCGCGCCACGTCGCGGATCAGCACCGGCGTGCCCTGTTCCGCCTTGACCACGAGATTCTCGATATCTGATATCCCGCGCAGGTAGCCGCGGCCTCTCACCACGTATTCGGTCTCCGCCATTTCGATCACCCGCCCGCCCACATCGCGGTTGCTAGCACGAATCACTGCAGCGACCTGGTTGAGAGGAATTCCGTAAGCCTGCAGCTTGCGCGGCTCCACGGTGACCTGGTAGGTTTTGACGAATCCGCCCACACTCGCTACCTCGGCGACACCCTGGGCTTTGGTGAGCTGATAACGCACGAACCAATCCTGTATGGTGCGCAGTTCCGCGAGCGTGTGGTGGGCAGCGACTACCACGTACTGATACACCCACCCCACCCCCGTGGCATCTGGTCCAAGGGTCGGCGTGACGCCACGCGGCATGCGCCCTGATGCGAAATTGAGGTATTCGAGTACCCGGGTTCGTGCCCAGTAGATGTCAGTGTGGTCCTCAAAGATGACGTAAATAAAGGATGCGCCGAACACCGATAGCCCGCGCACCACCTTGGATTTCGGCACCGCCAGCATGGCTGTGCTCAAAGGATAGGTGATCTGGTCTTCCACTACCTGCGGCGCTTGCCCCGGGTATTCGGTGTAGATGATGACCTGCACATCCGAGAGATCGGGAATTGCGTCCAGTGGCGTGCGAATCGTGGCATAGATGCCCACACCAATTACGAACGTGGTCCCCAGCAACACCAGGAAAACGTTGCGGGCAGACCATTCGATTATTCGGCTCAGCATGTCAGCGCCCCCGCTGATTGCTGGCGGCGGGGCTGGCGCCTGATGGCTGGATTGGTTGGATACGAACGATGACATATTCGCCAGCCGATCCCTCGACTATCTCGAAGTCGACTTTTTGACCGGGTTTCAACGGCCGCAGCAATGCCGGATCCACGGCACGGAAGTCCATGGTCATTGCCGGCCACTTGAGGCTGGCAATCGGATCATGGGCAATCGTTACCGTCGCATGCGCCCAATTCATCGCTTCAATGCTGCCTATGCCATGATGACTCGCCGGCGCAGGTGCTGCCGCAGGCACGCCGGACGTGACCTGCTCGTTACCGCCAGGCATGGAAGCCGGGACATGGTCGCCGAAACTACCCAGCGCCGCCTTAAGATTGCTCTCCGCATCGATCAGAAAGTTCGCGCTGACCACCACCGTTTCCCCGGCCGTGAGCCCCCCAAGCACTTCAGCGTAGCCGTCGGCATGCATGCCGAGTTTTACTGTGCGCGGTTCGAACCGGCCCTCGCCCAGCTCAACCAGTACCAATCGTCGTGTGCCGGTATCAAGCACTGCTGAGTCGGGTACGGCGAGAACCTTGTCCTTGCTGTGAAACGAAGCGAGCTCCACCCTGCCGTACATCGCGGGCTTGAGCAGTCCTTGGGCGTTGGGGAGCTCAATGCGCACTTTAGCGGTCCGGGTCTCCGGATTTACCGTGGGGTAGACGAATGTCACCTCACCGTTGAATACTTTGTCCGGATAGGTATCGACCCTGATGGTGGCGCTCTGGCCACGATGCACCATGGCCAGATCTTGCTCGAACACGTCCGCCAGCATCCACACCTTGGAGAGATCGGCAATCTGGTAGAGCACCTCTCCGGGCATGAAACGCTCTCCCTGGATCGCGAGCTTTTCGATCACCACACCACTCGCCGCCGAACGCAAGGTGACATACTGTCCAACCTGACCTTCCTGCCGCAGCGCATGTAGGTCGGCCTCCGATATATCCCAGTTGCGCAGCCTCTGCAAGGCGCTTTCAGCCAGCCGCTGCATTGCCTCGCCGGCCTCCGGGGTGGCATCTTCGACTGACTTCAACCCTTTTCGGGCAATAACATATTCGTGTTGTGCCGTGATCAATTCAGGACTGTACACATCCATCAGCGCGTCGCCTTTTCTTACCGCCTGGCCGGTGGTATTGACATAGAGGCGCTGGATCCAGCCTTCGAACTTGGGCGCCACGGTGTATAGCCGACGCTCGTCCGCCTGTACCGTTGCCACTGCCCTTATGGTTCGGGTGAGTTCACGCAGTGCGGCGGTCTCGGTTCTCACCCCCAGCTTTTGCACTTTTTCGGTGCTAATCTTCACCACTGAATTGTCGGACGGGGGCTCTTCTCCCTCGTAAATCGGGAGGTAATCCATGCCCATTGAATCTTTCTTCGGCACAGGCGACGTGTCGGGGTGCCCCATCGGATTGCGGTAATAAAGAATCTTACGATCGGGTGCCGAAGCCTGGGGCGGGTTAGCCGTAGAGGTCACCGGTTTGGCGCTACCCCACCAATATCCTGCGGCCAGGATGGCTGCGGCCAGGGCGATAACCGCTATCAATTTGGCGATGGTTTTCACAGATGCTCCGCTGGTGTGGGTAGGCTGATCGATGGCGGTGGTTTGCCGATGAGCAGATCGATTTCCGCAAGCGCTTTGTTGTAACTGGCAATGGCTGACGCCAGGCTATTTTCATAGTTGAACACTGTCATCTGGCTATCGAGCAGCGTCAGGAAATCGACGCGATTGACGCGGTATGAGGCCAATGCCGATTCAACCGTAAGCCGGGCCTGCGGCAGGATGGCGGTTTGGTAGAGCCGCACCGATTTCAGGTTTTGCTCGGCCACCGCGGTCTGCTGGCGCAGACTCGCAGCCACTTCATTGCGCTGCGCTTCGTACATGCTTGCGGCCTGATCGCGCTTCGCCAGGGCCTCTGAGACTTGCGGCGCCAGCTTGTTTTCGCGCCATACCGGCAGGTTGATCGCCACAGTCAGGGTTACCATGTCGGGACGCCTGCTGCCGTCCAGCATGTTGTCGCGCTGGCCGTACGCCAAGCGTACATCGAAGTCGGGGTAGTAATTTCTGCGCGCCAGATCCAGCGCTTTTTCGTTCCGCGAAACGATACTTTGCAGCGCCAGCAATTGCGGCCGCTGCGCCAGGGCGGTTTCGCGCAACGATTGCAGATCCAAGCTTTCTTCGTGGAGCTGTGGCGGCTCCGGTGCCGGCACTGCGATATTTACGTTGCGGCCAAGCGCGCGGATGAGCTCGGCTTCGATCGTCGGTAGTTCACGTGCGAGCCTGAGTAGCTCGTCCACCATTCTGGATACCTGCGTCTGTGCCTTCAGTGCATCGGCCTGGCTTCCCAAGCCTACCCCGTAGTGTCGCTCGGCGATGTGAAGAAGATCCTCCAGGATCAGCTTGTTTTTCTCGACCAGCCGAATCCTTTCGAGCGTGAGTCCCAGATCGAAATAAGCAGTCTTGATCTCGCGCGCAACACGGTTCACGGTTTCCTGGTAACCATAACCGACGCTCTCCGCGTCCTTCGCGGCCACGGCCTGACGCAAACCGCGTTTCCCCGGAAACGGCAGGCGCTGGGATAGACCGATCATTTTCATGGTCATGTCTTCGCGGTTGAAAGGCGACGATGCCAGGGGCGCGTTAATCACCCCTGCTTCGAGCACCGGATCATCCAGCGCTTGTGCAGGGGCTATGCGCTGGCTGGCGGCGTCGCGTTCGCGTAGCGCGGCCTGAATTTCCGGGCTTTTCTCCAGGGCCTCCGCAATCAGTGAAGTAAGGAGAGCGGGGTTATTACTGCTTGTTTTTGCAGAGGCGACCGAGGGTGGGTTTGGGGTAACCTGTATAGGTGCTACCGTGCCCGTCCAACTTGAAATTTCTCCCTGGACATTCACCGGAAGCATGACAGTGGCCAGCGTTGCCGCTATGACGCCGCTGCGGATCACGGTAACGCCTTCGTTGAAACCGGCTTGCCGAATTTCACGATGACGTAATCGGAACCCGATTTCTCCAGGAAGAATTCCACTACGTCGCCTTCCCTTACTTGCTCGGCTAACGCCCGTTCCTTCAGGCGAAAAGGCATTGTCATTCTCGGCCAATCCAGCGCGGGGATAGGATCGTGATCTATCTTCACTGTGGCATTGGCCCGATCCATCTTTAGCACCAGGCCTTTCGCAGGAATTAGGCTGGTAGCGGAAGCCGTTTTTATGCCATGCGGGCCCGGCGGAAGGGCCTCGCCATGACTGGAGTGATCGGCAGCGGCGGATGCAGCTGCAATAACATTAGATACGTCTTTACTGGGAATCACTCGCCTTTGCGCTTGGGAAAGCGGCTCATCGGAGAAGGAAGATGCGTACTTGGTTGAAAGAGCAGTTGGGACTGGCTGGAAGATTTGACCAGCAAGTGCCAAGGCGGGCACCGAGGCGAGTGTCAGCGCAAGTTGCAGCGCAACAGAGAAAGGCAGAGTCATTATGATCTCCTTAAGGTTTATAACTGCGCGATAGCGGTTCAGCGCTGGCAATCCCAGTTACAGCTTGCGACCGGGCAACCAGCAAAGTGCGTGGCACTCGCGCGCAGGGTTACAGGTTAAGCCGATAAAACGATTGTTTAGCCCTTGTTACAGGCGGATTTTCAGTGTCGAGAGATTAAGCGAGAGGGGGGCGTTGCGGCTGCTGAAGAATGGGTGAGGTAAAGCGGGAGTTGAAAGAAATGGCGTAAGAAGAATTGCCGACCAGGAGCGGTGCCGCGTACGCCGAAGGAAGCAAGGTGCTAAAACTCGTAAAACAATGGACGCTCTCGCATGGCAGAGTGAACGTTGAGTCATCGGGCGCACTGCTCATCGCAGACTTGTCATTGCCATCATGGTGAAGATCACAGGCGGCCGTGACGGCAGGAATATCAAGGCTGGCACCGATTTCTTTCGCTTGCACGCACAACGGCATGATGGCGGCAATCGCGCCTTGCAGCGGGAGCCACAGCATGATTAAAACCAGTACAAGCTTTCGTCCAGTCGGCATGGTCGGTTCAGTATAAGTGACTTTTCCTGGGTGGGGCAAGCGATTTGTGCCATTGAGCGGAGGTTCGCGTTCCGGTTGTTGGCGACTTCCAGTCGACTTGTAGTCTAGAGGACGCTCCGATTTTTACTTAATGTAGAAGCGTCAACGCGGGCGTGATCGTAATGATTCATTCTGTTCCCCAGTTTCAAGAATTTTGCCGAGCTGGGAACGATGGTACATTCTCTGTGCCACGAGTTTAGGATTCCATATTATCTCTCCTATTCTATCGCGGAAACCGAGGTCATCACACGGCCCATATCCATAGGCCTCTTGTTTTGCTCGACGGGCCTGATAGCCCGAGGTAAATTGCCCGTTGCTGCCGACGAATATATATATGGGGACAAATCACTAAAACTAGAACACGCTTTACATCCCACTAATTGATAGAGGGCGCGAATTCAAGTCCGCCACTGCTTCCTGTCCTGATACACTACCCGCTCTCGAATTATGGATCAATGTTGTCAATGAAGCATCGGCATGGCGATACTATCATCGGCGATATATCCCCAAATCTCGCTCAAATCTTCATGGGCACGCGGACGCTTGATGATAACCAGCATTCATCCCCCGTTTTGGCGTTTCGCAGCGCGCTTTGCGCGCCCTGCCCGCTTGATGTCTGCTGCATCCCAGGCTGTGGCCGGGCCGCTATTCAGCCCTTCCCGAATATCGTTACATAATTGGTCGAGCTTGGCTGCACGCACCTGATCTTTTTCCTCCATCAAGCGCAGAGCTTCACGCATCACTTCGCTGGTTGATGTATAAAGACCAAATTTAAGCGAATCGATTTATCTGAAGCGCTGCGTTATCATGGCGCCAATACCCAACCTCCTCCATGCCTGATATCGATTCGTTTTTTGCCTCAACTGGCCCTCTTGCCCTGACCGTGCCTGGCTATAGCATGCGCGCCCAGCAGCTGGAAATGGCGCAGGCCATCGCAGGCACTATTGCTGCAAACTCTGTGCTAGTGGCTGAGGCGGGCACCGGCACCGGCAAGACCTTTGCCTATCTGGTCCCGGCATTGCTGGCGGGCGGGAAGGTGATCATTTCCACCGGCACCAAAACGCTGCAGGACCAGCTTTTCAACCGTGACATTCCGACCGTGCGGACAGCCCTCAAAGCGCCGGTTACCGTGGCGCTATTGAAGGGGCGCGCCAATTACGTTTGCCATTATCATCTGGAGCGAACGGTGCAGGACGGACGCGCCAGCTTTGCCAGCCGCGAGGAAGTGAAGTATCTACAAGTGATCGAGCGCTATGCGGGTATCAGCAAAAGCGGCGATAAAAGCAGCCTGAGCGAAGTGCCTGAAAACGCCGCGGTCTGGCAGCAGGTGACTTCCACCCGTGAGAATTGCCTCGGTTCCGATTGCCCCCATTACAAGAGCTGCTTTGTCATGGAAGCGCGCAAGCAAGCTCTTGCAGCGGATATCGTCGTAGTCAATCATCATCTGTTTTTTGCCGATGTGATGCTACGCGACGAGGGTTTGTCGGAGCTCCTCCCTGCTTGCAACACCGTGATATTCGACGAAGCCCACCAATTGCCGGAAACGGCAAGCCTGTTTTTCGGCCAGTCGGTAAGCACTAGTCAATTGCTTGAGCTTGCTCGCGACACTGAGGCTGAAGCGCTGCTGGGCGCCAAGGATTTCGCTGCCCTCCCCCTCGCCATCGCGGCGATGGAAAAAGCGGCGCGGGACTTGCGCCTGACGATCGAAGGCGAGAATACACGCATGCCGCTGGTTGCCGTGATGAAAAATGCGGGATTTGGCGGCGCGCTGGACGATTTATTGACGAGGCTGGATGCCCTGGCGGCGATGCTGGAAAGCCAGGCCGAGCGCTCTGAGGGACTGGAAAACTGCTGGCAACGCGCCCGTGAAATCACCGGTGGGCTAAAACGCTGGCGCGACGAAGCGGAAGCCGAAGGATTCGTGCGCTGGGTGGAAGTGTTCAGCCACGCGCTGCAACTCAATGCCACGCCGCTATCCATAGCGGAAATATTCAACAAGCAGTTGAGCGGCTCTCCCCGGGCATGGATATTCACCTCCGCCACATTATCGGTGAAGGGCGATTTCTCGCATTACAACGGCGAAATGGGTCTGGATATGAGGTTGAACGCCTCACGGTCGGCTTGTTGGGATAGCCCGTTCGATTTTGCCAACCAGGCTCTGCTCTATGTGCCGACCAGCATGCCCGAGCCGAATAGCCGAGAATACACCGAAGAAGCGGTGAAAGCGGCCCTCCCGGTTTTGAAAGCAAGCCGAGGCCGGGCATTTTTTCTATGCACCAGCTTGCGGGCGATGCAACGGG
>JALYOY010000126.1 GCA_030856655.1 Pseudomonadota bacterium
TATTCCGGTAGGTAAGCCCGTTCTTATCAAATTAAAAAGTGCGGATGTGATTCACGCCTTTTGGGTGCCGACGCTTGCGGGGAAAACCCAGATGATTCCGGGTCTGACGAATCAGCAGTGGATCCAGGCCGATGAGCCCGGTGTATATTTTGGTCACTGTGCGCAGTTTTGCGGTGCGGGTCATGCCCACATGGCGTTGGAGGTTGTTGCGGAAAGTGTTCAAGATTTTGAGAAATGGCAAGACGCTCAGCGTCAAACAGCCTCCCTTTCCACCACGACGAACACCGATCCAGGGTATAAATTATTCATGGATCGGTGCGCCGGTTGTCATACGATTCGGGGAACCGAGGCGGCGGGCGAACATGCTCCCGATCTGACCCATATGAACTCGCGACGCCTGCTTGCTGCTGGACTATTGCCCAATACGCCCGAGCATTTGATGAATTGGATCATTAACGCTCAAAAACTCAAGCCGGGATCGCGTATGCCAAGTATCGCATTATCGGAAACCGAGCGCTCCACGCTGGCGGCATTTTTGTCGACACTGGAATAAACAACGCATGGCCCCATCCGACGTCACTCAGGGCCCTCGCGATCACCGCCTTAGCCGCGTGCCGGACGTTGGCCGTGCTCCGATCGGCTCCGATGTCGAGATTCGCCTTACCAAAATATGGGAATCGGCCCCCGGATGGCGCGGCTGGTTTTCCACGGTTGATCATAAAATAATCGGTCTGCGATACATCGTCACCGCCTTCGTTTTCCTGCTGATAGGTGGTATCGAGGCGCTTGTCATGCGTCTGCAACTCGCCCGCCCGGATCAGACCTTGCTTACGCCGGAACAATATAGCCAGCTTTTCACGATGCACGGCGTGACGATGATTTTCTTGTATGCGTTGCCGATACTGTCGGGATTCTCCAACTATTTATGGCCTCTACTGCTGGGTTCCCGCGATATGGCGTTCCCCCGCCTCAATGCGCTTTCCTACTGGATTTTCTTATTTGCCGGCATCTTCATGTATGTAAGCTTTCCTCTTGGCCAGGCACCTAATGCCGGTTGGTTCAATTATGTCCCATTTTCCGGACCTATCTATAACACCGGCCCCAACATCGATGTCTTTGCCCTTGGCATGGTGCTGCTGGGAATTTCGACGACCGTTGGAGCGGTCAATTTTGTAGTCACACTATTCAGGATGCGGGCACCGGGCATGACGATTAATCGGGTGCCGATTCTTGTCTGGGGTACGCTCACCGCATCCGTTGCCAACCTTCTGGCGATACCCGCGGTCAGTCTTGCCTTTTTCCTGTTATGGCTGGATCGGCAGGTTGGTACCCACTTTTTCGATGTAGCCAATGGCGGTAAACCGCTGCTGTGGCAACACCTGTTCTGGATCTTCGGGCACCCATGGGTTTATGCGATTGTGCTCCCTGCGATGGGCATTGTCTCCGATGCCCTACCGACGTTTTGCCGCCGTCCGTTGGTTGGTTACACCGCGGTGGCGCTTGCCACCATGGCCACCATGCTGCTCGGTTTCGAAGTATGGATTCATCATATGTTTGCTACCGGCCTGCCCGCCGTAGCCTTGTCAATTTTCGGCGCAGCCAGCATGGTCATTTCAATCCCGAGTGCAGTCGCCGTGTTCGCATGGATCGCAACGATCTGGCTGGGAAGGCCTGTTTTCAAAACACCATTTTTGTTTTTCGCGGGCTTTGTCATTCTATTTACAATCGGCGGCATGTCCGGGGTGATGACGGCAGCTGTACCGCTCGATTGGCAGCTTAACGAAACCTATTTCATCGTCGCGCACCTGCATTACGTCTTGCTCGGCATTAATGTGTTTCCGGTTGTGGGCGGCATTTATTATTGGTTTCCAAAATTTACCGGTCGCATGATGAATGAGAAAATAGGTAAATGGAGTTTTTGGGTCATGTTCATCGGTTTTAACTTGGGATTCTTCCCGATGCATTTGGCCGGCCTGCTAGGCATGCCACGACGCGTCTACACCTACTCATCACGCATGGGATGGGATAGCGTCAATATGATCATATCCATCGGATCTTTCGTGTTCGCCATTGGCATTCTGATCTTTCTAGTGAACGTTGTCATCAGTCTCAAGCGGGGAGCGCTAGCCGGCGCGAATCCCTGGGATGCGGCGACGCTGGAGTGGGCCACGCCTTCGCCACCGCCAGCATACAACTTTGCCGTTATTCCCACTATCGCAAGCCGACATCCATTATGGGAAGATCGGCTTGACGAGGAACCAAGACGCTCCAGTTTCGAGGAAGGGTATCTGCTGACGGAAGGTCGGGAGGCGATTGGCACCTCGCCAATCAATGCAAAGCCGGTGGCTATCCTCAAAATGCCGAACGATTCCTATGCGCCGTTCTTTGTCGGGTTATTTGTCTCATTGCTGTTCGTCGGCATGTTGCTTCATTGGTGGAATTTCACAGCTCTGATGGCCTTATCCACCTGTATCGCGCTGGTCGCCTGGATGTGGCCTCGAAAAGCGCTTGTTCAGGACGTACTTAACACCTCAGGAAGAAGCTCGTGACGGACGCGGATCAACTCGATCAACCGCTGCCGATAGGAAGCGGGGGCAAACTCTCAGGTGGCTGGTGGGGCGTTTTAGCCTTGATCGTGACAGAAGGATCCTTGTTTGGGTATCTGCTATTTGCATACTTTTATCTGGCATCTCAAACCGAGCAGGATTGGCCGCCGGAAGGCTTGCCTCGCCTGCTCATGCCGACTATAAATACGGTAATTTTGCTTACCAGCAGTGTTTGCGTTTGGGTCAGCGAGCACTGCATTCGCCAAAGACGAATGCGATGGAGCATTGCCGCGATGGTATTAGCAATCGCGCTTGGTGTTTGTTTCGTTGTGATTCAGCTCATTGAATGGAACGTGAAAACTTATGATATGACCTCGAATCTATATGGATCGCTGTACTTCACGATCACAGGATTCCATATATGTCACGTCGTCATAGGATTGATCGTCCTGCTGCTTCTGCTGGTCTGGACATCACTCGGTTATTTTGATGACAGACGCTACGCTGCGGTAACAATTGGCGGCGCTTATTGGCACTTCGTCGACGTCGTGTGGCTATTTATTTTTACGAGCTTGTACCTTTTTCCCTATCTCTATTGAAATTGAAATGAATCTCGTCACTAAACAGAACGCCTCTACGGAACGTCGCGTCCTTTATCATGGCCGGGTAAGCACGCGTAAAACCTTACTGGGATTGTTCGGCGCACCCGCTTCATGGGTAGCGCAGATGTCTTTAATCGAACCGATTGCAGCGTACGCTTGCTATCCGCACCAGGTTCCGCTTTCCGCCCCTCTCTGGGCCGACTTGCCCGCGGTATTTGCAATAATCAGTCTGGTATGTTTAGCGGCTGGCCTACTCTCGGGATATGTGGCATGGAATTCGTGGCGGCGAACAAGGCATCAGTTGGCCAGAGGCGGAAATGGAGAGCATGTCATCGAAGTTGATGAAGGACAGTCGCGATTTTTAGCGATGTTGGCGATGATGTCGAGTTTCGTGTTTATCGTCGCAATTGTATTTACCAGTTGCGCGGTTTTATTAGTGTCGCCGTGTAGCGCTTGGATTTGACCCGGCTAATAAAGAGTCCTGGCATGGATTCAATTAATCAAGCGGCAATCAAAGCTTCCGGCTGTTTATGGATCGCAATACTGGCCGCAATACTAGCGATTGCCTCCAATGGCCAAGCCGCCGAACTCGCAATGGTGGCTCGTGGCGCATATCTCGCCAAGGTCGCCGATTGTGTGGGCTGTCATACTGCCGGGCCACGTCATCTGCTCTTTGCGGGGGGTTTACCGCTTAATTCGCCGTTCGGAACCATTTACTCGACTAATATTACGCCTGATCCGGTCACTGGCATTGGTCAATACAGCTACAGTGATTTTAGCCGCGCAGTTCGGGAAGGCATTGCGAAGGACGGCAGACGCCTTTATCCGGCGATGCCATATGCCTCTTTCACAGCGATATTAGATGATGACGTTAAGGCGTTATACGCATATTTCATGAACGCCGTGGAGGCTGTCAGCCATAAACCGCCCCAGACCAGATTGCCCTTTCCCTTCAATCAGCGCTGGACCCTCCAATTCTGGGATGCGGCATTCGTGAATCACGCACGCTATAAACCGCGTGCTGACCGCGATGCGCAGTGGAATCGCGGGGCTTATTTGGTACAAGCTCTAGGCCATTGTGGCGCCTGTCATACCCCGCGTGGTCTTGGCTACCAGGAAAAAGGGTATTCCGAATTATCGCCTGAGTATTTGAGCGGCGCCGTGGTGGATAACTGGTTCGCCCCGAATCTGACTGGAAACCGCGCGGCTGGCCTCGGCAGATGGTCCGAAGCAGAAATTTCCGCATTCCTGGAAACAGGTCATGGCGGCGGCGCAGTCGCGTTTGGCAGTATGGTCACAGTTATCGAAAGTAGTACACAGCATTTACGAAAAGAAGATTTGAATGCTATTGCAAGCTACCTTAAATCACTCCCGGCTCGGAAAGAGGAAAAGACTTCCTTTAAGCCTGTTACCCGTCCGTCTGCCGCGATGATTTCCACCGGGATGATGACTGACCCCTTCGAGCGCCCCGGTGCAGGTTTATACGAAGGATTCTGTGTTAAGTGTCATCAGAACAACGGCACGGGCAAACCGCCGAAAATGCCTCGACTTGCCGGCAGCCCGATGGTTCTTTCGGAGAATGCCATGTCTCTGATTCGCCTCATGCTAGAAGGTGGACAAGGTCCGGTAACGGAAAAGGGGCCAGAACCTAAGGAAATGCCAAGCTATTCAAAAAAATTTACTGACCGCGAGATCGCGGATGTCCTTACCTTCATCCGCAATAGCTGGGGCAATGCTGCACCTCCGGTAACGCCAAGAGATGTATCGTCCGTACGAAAAACGTTACAAAAATGATTTATATTGAAACGAGGATGGCAAACGTAAAATAGACAAGCAAAGATTCTCTGCAATAAACCGTCTAATCATCCTGGGGGAAACAGCATTAACGAGGAAACGAAACCACGCATGGTCGGCGTCAATCACATCGCCCTTGAGGTCGGAGATATCGAGGCGGCGCTAGCCTTCTATGCTCGCATCTTTACATTCAAATTGCGGGGCCGCGGCCGACGCGCCGCCTTCATCGACATGGGCGACCAGTTCATCGCGCTAACAGAAGGGCGATCGCAGAGCGCGGACGATGACAGGCATTTCGGCCTCGTCGTCGATGATCGTTCCCATGTGCGGAAACTCGCCGAAGGGGCGGGGACGACGATTCTGGAGGTGCTACCCTTGACTTCCTCGACCCGTGGGGCAACCGCATT
>JALYOY010000144.1 GCA_030856655.1 Pseudomonadota bacterium
CAACGAGATCGTCCCCGCTCTGTAACAGGCTGATCTTGATACAACTTGCTTCCGCATGTCGTGTCACATTGGTCAGGGATTCCTGCACAATCCGAAAAATCGCCACGGTCTGATCTTCATCCAAATCAATGGGGGTTTCCATTAGTTCCGACGTGCAGTCTACGCCGCTATGTTTGCTAAATTCTTCGGTCAATTTGTTAATGGCCGATACGATCCCCAACCCCAGCGAAGCCGGACGCAAATGCTCAGCAACATTTCGGACACTCTGATCTGCCCTATCCACCAGTTCAGACATGTTACGCCTGATGAACTCCACTCTTTCACTTGTATTATTTTCTCTACCCTTTAGCAACGAGATTTCCAGGTTTAACGCCGCAAGAAGCTGACCCAGTTCATCGTGAATCTCGCGGGCAATGTATTTACGATCTTCTTCGCGCATTCGCTCAACATGCGCCGCAAATTCTCGTATCGCTGCATCGCGCACCCGAAGCTCCTGCTCTACAAGGATACGTGCTCCCGCCTGCTTGTGTTCCAGCCACTTTCCTAGATCGTCTCCGATGACGTCGATCAGATTTTGCTCCTCAGGCAGCAAGAACGGTTGGTCTTCACTGTAGAATACCTTTATCCAGCCATGGGCCTTGCCGTAGACCGTGATTTGCTTTCGTAGGGCGCGTGTATGATCTTTATCATACTGATCCGAAACGAATTGCTTGCCGTCGAGTTCGATTCTGATGGTGGTAATATGCGGAAATTTCATCGCCGCGATCAGATGCACAAAAATAGTCCTGCACACTTCTTCCAGCGATCCTGACTCCATGCCGCGACGAATCGCATAGAAACAGTTGATTTCCTTTAATCGCTCGCGTAACGACTCCTCGACCTGTTTGAGTTTGATGATTTCATGTTCAATGGCTTCTGCCATGGTATTGAAGTCGGCGCCGAGCTCAGCGATTTCGTTGTGCGTGGAAATGTCGCAGCGGGTGGAATAACTGCCTTGCGCGATGCTGCTCGCCTGACGGCTGAGATAGTCGAGCGGACGCAGGATATTGCGGCGCATGTAGAAAGTGGCGATCGCCACGACGAGCAGCGCAGCGCAAAGTACTGCCAGTATCAGCAGGACTTGCTGCTGAAATTTGGACTGTAAATTGCTCAACGTGGTTTGAGTACGGTTATCCAACTCCACCATGAATTGACTGATGGGTGCCATGATTCTGGCTTTCTCAGCTTTATAACGCTTGCCGAACAACAGGTCGATAGCGAAATCGCGGTCGGGCACGCGAGTTACAGTGAAATTACCGTACCCATCATCGTATAACCCTTTTATGGCAGCGAAGGCCTGTTTTTCCAGATTAACGAGATTGTCGGAATTTTTCTGCGATTGTTGCAGCAGGTCGAGTTCGCGTTCGCTAAAACCCTCACGGCGCATCAAATCCATCAGGGAGACAGCCTTACCTAGCGCGAGGGGCTCTGGAGGCCTGTTTACGTCCCAATAGGTGATTGAGTAATCCTGGGGACGCGGCCGATTGCCATTGCGGATGTCGAGAATCTCAAAAAAGAAACGCTCATATACGGAATCGCCAGTGGTTACGTAGCTGCGAGCCATCTTGGTGAGGTCTTCGGAACTCTGAAAGAGCTCATTCGCAAGTTGCAGAGACCTGTGTTTCTGCCGTTCAGCTTCGGTAATTTCGTCGAGGGTGCCTAACACCTGGGAAGACAGTAGTATTAGCAAACCGAGTACCAGTACGATGAAGATAAGACAAAAATTTGTGAAAAGGCCGATCCTCATGTTTTTCCTTTTACGTCTTGTTAAATCTGAGGCACTTGCCTGCCTGTTCCTCTTTTCTAATCGGAATCCTGATTGCTCATCATTCTGTAACGGCCCAGCTTTTATTGTCGGAGAGAGTCGTTGTCGGTTGCCTAATGCTCGGGGTCTTCAGTAAGCAGGAGGCCAAACAATGTACTGTATTACTCCTGGAAATCCGAGTACTCGGAGCTCAGTCAACGAGCTTAAGCGAATCTGGGAATTGGAGGATGAGGACAATTGACGCGAATGGGATGTATGCAAGCCATCATAGCCATCGTCACCTGACGCCGGCGTGATGCGGCTGGCTTTAGCGCCATACCGCCTACATTGCCCGGGCATTCATTTGCAGACCCAAAATTGTTTAGCTTGGAACAGGCAGTGGCCTTTGCAGCCCAATCCGAAGCACGAATCGTAACAAATAAGGAACTCTTCTTACACGAAATTTGTAAATTGTGGGTACTTTGTAATGACTAATACTGAAAAGCCCTGCATGATTGTTCTCAGTCCGGTTGGCAAACATAAAAAAACATTCATGTCTGCTTGAAGCAGTGATGAGTACGGTATAGGCTCCACTCTGGCCTGGTTCTCAAGCAGTTATTTTGGTTTTGATTTGAAACCAATTGGCTCATATTCTAGCAGCAGCAGTGGCAGGTCGGTTAGCGGGGCATAATCCGACGAAAGATGTCAGTAGAGCATCGATTGCGGGTATTCAGTCTTTTCCCTTAATGGGCGCAAATACCATGGACATAAGAATGGCCTTTGATTTCGGCTGAATTGTCAGGTTCGCGGCGCTAGCCCGGCCTACCAATACTTGGGCATCATCCAATTGTTACGTTTCACATCAGTTATGATTCTCAGTTAGGGTATGTATATGAAAAACAGGGAAAAAAAAGTGCTAAAACTGCCGGCAGGGATAAGAGCATCATTTTCAACAGTACAGTCCGATTTAAACAAGAGAAATTATTTCCGCACTGGAATCGCGATGACGTGCGTGCTCCTGGCGGGTTTTCTGTTTTCGCCCCCCGAGGCGCGAGCAATGGCGGGCGAAAAGATCGAGGCCTCACCTCCGGCTAAAACCGAGAGTAAACCTAAATGGGCTATTGATGACACCAAATGGATGACTGTCGGCATGGGGTTCCGTGGCTCGGGCATATGGACCGAAAATCGGGCAACCGACAGTTTCAGGAATGACTTCAGTATCGATAATGCCCGGGTCTATCTTAACGGGCAGGTCCATAAATATGTCAAGTTTGAAATCAACACGGAATGTTTTTTCTGCAATAACACCAGTACGACGGACAATCCCAAAATGTCGTACAACATTTTGGACGCGATCGGGAAAGTCGAGGTCAACCGGTATTTCAATGTCTGGGGTGGGCGTATGCTGGTCCCCACGGAGCGTGGCGAACTGAGTGGTCCTTTTTTCCAAGCTACTCACGACGCCTTTAAAACGCCATTTTTTTCCCAAGACTTTAGCACCAAATTCGGGAGCGGCGGCGCGGGCCGCTATGGCCGTGATGACGGCGGGACCTTTTGGGGCAGCGTTGAGCCAGGTTTTATCAAAGGAACGCTGGGTTATGCCGTCGGCGTATATAGAGGACTTCAGTCATCCTCCACCTTGGGGCCCAACCAGACCGATAGTGTCATGTGGGCCGGACGTTTCACCTACAATTTCCTGAACCCTGAAAAGAATCCGGGCTATTACACCAGTAGCACCTACTTCGGCAAAGCCGGTGATATTCTTGCGCTAGCATTCGGCACATCGTATCAGAAAGACGGCGCTGGTTCGTTCGCCAATCGAAGTGATTTTCTTGGCCTTGTCGGCGATGTCTTGTTTGAAAAGGTTCTGCCTAAAAATATGGGTGTATTTACCTTCAATGGAGAGTACAAACAGTTCTACGCTAATTATTCGCCTGTTGCTTTTGCCGATCCCGGTTGCTTTTGCATATTCGATGGAAAATCATGGACGGCGACCGGGCTTTACTTGATACCCACCAAGGTCGGAATC
>JALYOY010000145.1 GCA_030856655.1 Pseudomonadota bacterium
GAGTAAACCTTGTACTCGAGCGTCTGCATCAGGCCGGCAGCCAGCGTAAGCAAGGTTTTACCAGTACCTGCCTGCCCTAATAGCGTGACGAAATCAACTTCGGGATCCATCAGTAAATTGAGTGCAAAGTTCTGCTCGCGGTTGCGCGCCGTGATGCCCCACACATTGTTTTTCTGGTGAGTGTAATCCGTGAGAGTCTGTAGAGTTGCGGTCTTGCCGCTGTGCTCTTTAACCTGAGCGTAGAATGGTTTGTCATGCTCCAGATAAACAAACTGATTGACCAGAAAATTCACGCACAGCGGGCCACTCACGCGGTAAAACGTGTGTCCGGATTGCTGCCATGATTCCATTTCCTTGCCGTGCTTGTCCCAGAAATCGTCCGGCAATTCCTGTATGCCGGAAAAGAGGAGATCAGTATCTTCCAGCACTTTATCATTGAAATAATCCTCCGCCGCCAACCCTAGCGCACGCGCCTTGATACGCATGTTGATGTCTTTGGAAACCAGGGCGACACTACGATTCACGCTGGTCTCATGTAAAAACTTCACCACGCCAATGATCTGGTTATCGGCGCTTCCGCTTGCCAGTCGCACGGGTAGCACGCTACTAATTGCCTGGGTCTGTAGGAAGAGGCGCCCGGTTGCGTTCTTGCTGCCATGCGATTCAAGCGAAATGCCCTCGTCGATATCGGCTATCGCGCTACTAACGATCTCATCCAGAAAACGGCTGGTTTGACGTGCATTGCGCGCCACTTCCGACATTCCCTTCTTATTGTTGTCGAGTTCTTCAAGCGTGACCATGGGGATATAGATATCGTGTTCCTGGAAATGGAACAGGCTGGTGGGGTCGTGCATCAGCACATTGCTGTCGAGTACAAATAGCCTGGGGGTAGCTCGCAAACGAGTGACTGCCGTAATGGGAGAAGCCGATTTTCTGGGACTCATGACTCCTCTCTGGGCAGGGTTTTTACGAATTCCAGCACTTCCTGAACGTGGCCAGGGACCTTCACTCCCCGCCATTCCCTCTGGATCCTCCCCTGCGCGTCCAGCACAAACGTACTGCGCTCTATACCAAGGACCTGCTTGCCATACGTGTTTTTCATCTTGATGACGTTAAATAGCTTGCAGGCAGCTTCGTCAGCGTCGCTCAGAAGCTCGAAAGGGAAATCCATTTTTATTTTGAAAATCTCGTGCGATTTAATGCTGTCGCGCGAAATGCCCACAATGTCGCAGCCGAGTTTGGTGAATCCGGCGTAAGCGTCGCGGAACTGCTGCCCCTCGGTGGTACAGCCTGGTGTGTCGTCTTTGGGATAGAAATAAATGACCAGATTTCTTCCGGGAGCTTTAGATAAACGGAATATCTTGTTGCCGGTGGAGGGAAGCTCAAAATCGGGAATGGATTGTATTGACATGGAAAAGGCTCGTTTTAAAGTCTCACTTGCGGGTTTTTCATTTTGCATGGTAACAAAAAGGTGGCGTAAAGCAAATCTAGCGCGATAAGAATTTGGGGCGCCGGCGGCACATCGTTACGTGCGTCAACCCGGGTCGGCAGGGACCAGTTGTCGCCTCGCGTCTGCCCAGCAATTAGGTGTTTCAAACAAGCGTACCTGCTCCAGCCGGAGGTGGTTGCCATAGTTATCCTGATAGGCTGCATCGAGTATGCGGAATGCGGCGAGGGCGAGATTTTCTGCTGTTGGGGGTACGTCCAATACAATCGTCTTGTGGTCTTCGAGCGACTGAAGAAATTGCAGTAACGCCACGTCTTCTGAGTACGCCAGGAAAGCGTGGTCCCACTTTTCTACCAGCACACTGTTGGCAATACGCTTTACTTCCGAATAATCCATTACCATTCCTTGCTCGGCGATGCCTGCGTCAGTGATAATGTCACCGGACAAAGTAATTTCGATCGCGTAGCGATGGCCGTGCAGGTGTCGGCATTGGCTCTTGTGGGAAGGTATGCGGTGGCCGGCATCGAATTCCAGCCTGCGTGTAATTAACATTATCAGGATTGTAGCATTGCAACGTACCTCCAAACTATTGAATATTGCTGATCACAGCCGCGATAATGCGGGGATGACCTACATCTATCCGGTCGTGTCGCGTCGCGCTGGAGGCGTATCGGTAGGCATCAATCTTAATCCCAACAATGCTTGCAACTGGCGTTGCGTTTATTGCCAGGTTCCGGAACTCAAACGCGGCACGGCGCCGGTGATTGACCTGGTCAAGCTTGAAATGGAGTTGCGTACGTTTCTTCATGAAATTCTGTATGGTAATTTTATGGAGGTACAAGTGGCTCCTGAAGCAAGACGTATTAATGACATCGCCTTGTCTGGCAACGGTGAGCCCACCAGCGCCAGGGAATTCGAGCAGGTGATCGAGCTGATTGGACGGGTGAAGTGCGATTACGATTTACCTAAGGAGCTTAAACTGGTGTTGATTACCAACGGCAGCCTGATTAACCGGCCTGGCGTACAGGCGGGAGTGCGCCGAATGGCGGAGCTTAATGGTGAAGTCTGGTTCAAGCTGGACAGTGTTACGCGCGAGGGAAGGCTGCGCGTCAACAACACCCGTATGAGCTTGAAGCAGATGCGCGAGAACTTGCGGGTCGCGGCGCTCCTGTGCCCCACCTGGTTGCAAACCTGCATATTTCAAACCGACGGCAAGCCCCCCGTCGGGATGGAATCCGACGCTTATTTGAAATTTACAAAGGAATTATTACAAGAAGGTGTGCCGCTGAAAGGAGTGCTGCTATACGGTCTCGCACGCCCGTCCATGCAGCCGGAAGCTCCGCGGCTCACAAAAATCAGTCAAGAATGGATGGAGGCGTTTCGCACGGACATTCAGGCCCTCGGACTCGCCGTCAAGTTGAATCCTTAATAGCCGAACTTCCGTTCTGCGAGATGATATTCGGCGAGACAGGGTCAACGGTTGTTTGTTCGTGAACAGGTGTTTTGCCAGGATTATCTCGACTTGCTGGCTTTCTTCAGACTCTTGTACAGATCAGGATCCTGGCTTTTCAACAATGCGGCCACCACCAGATCGTCTTTTCTGATCTTGGTTAGATCGATATGCTCGATATGCACAAGGCGTACCAGTTCTCTCACTGGCCTTGGCATATTTCGCCCACTTTCATAACGGGAGCCACCACTTTGAGTGACTCCAACCTTGCTCCAGAAGTCATGCTGGTTAAGGCCCAGTTTGCGGCGGATTTCACGAGGGTTGGATATTTCTTCAAAGAGTTTCATGAGTCAGCTCTCAATAAGTTATCGTATGGGTTATGTTATAGCATTATTGCACATTCATAAATTTAATTCGTTTTCCTATTCTATGCAAGTATTACGTGCGGCTGTTTAACATTTATCATAACTGTTCCGGTTATCATATTGCATATGTTTAGTGTTCTTTCCGGTAATCGGTTAAAATTCATATTCTTCTTGGGTCAAATTTTTCGCGGCTTGCCGCATAATTGATTCAACATATGAGCCCCTTTGTTCGCGGCAGAGTTCCTCATTCTCAACATAGAAGCGTCGGTAAAACGTGACACTCATTATTCAAAAATACGGCGGCACATCGGTGGGCAGCACGGAACGCATTAAAAATGTTGCACGTCGGATAGCGAAGTTTCGATCTCGAGGCCAGCAGGTGGTAGTAGTAGTTTCAGCCATGAGCGGAGAAACCAATCGTCTTATTGCTCTCGCCAAGGAATTCCAGGCTCATCCTGATCCGCGAGAACTGGATGTCATGGTTTCGACCGGTGAGCAAGTTTCCGTCGCCCTGCTGTCGATGGCGCTGATGGATCTTGGCATCAAGGCAAAGAGCTATACTGGGGCACAAGTGAGGATACTTACTAATAATGCCTATACCAAAGCACGTATATTACAAATTGATGAGGATAAAATACGCGCCGACCTTGATGCCGGATATGTTGTCGCGGTGGCTGGATTCCAGGGCGTCGATGAAACCGGCAGTATTACTACTTTGGGCCGCGGCGGGTCCGACACAACCGGTGTGGCGTTAGCGGCAGCGCTTAAGGCTGAAGAGTGCCAGATTTACACAGACGTGGACGGAATTTATACGACTGACCCGCGTATTGTGCCTGAAGCCCGGAAACTCAAAACCATCACCTTTGAGGAAATGCTCGAAATGGCGAGCCTCGGCTCTAAAGTGCTGCAAATTCGTTCAGTCGAATTCGCCGGTAAATATAAAGTCAGATTGCGGGTGTTGTCCAGCTTCAACGAAGAGGGCGAGGGCACCCTTATTACTTTCGAAGAAGGCGAAAATACCATGGAACACGCGATTATTTCAGGCATTGCATTCAACCGTGACGAGGCGAAGATTACTGTGCTGGGTGTGCCGGATCGTCCAGGCATTGCTTATCAAATCCTTGGCCCTGTAGCCGATGCCAATATCGATGTGGATATGATTATCCAGAATGTCGGTCACGACGGCATGACGGATTTCTCATTTACCATCAATCGAAATGAGTTTGCGAGAACCATGGATATCCTTGAGAACCAGGTGCAGCCCCATATCGGCGCGCGTGGTGTAATCGGCGGCGACAGAATAGCCAAGGTATCGGTGGTAGGCGTAGGGATGCGCTCGCATGTCGGCATTGCCAGCAGAATGTTCCGCGCCCTGGCGGAAGAAGGTATTAACATCCAGATGATTTCCACCTCCGAAATAAAGATTTCTGTGGTGGTGGACGAGAAATACATGGAACTGGCGGTGCGGGTGCTACATAAGGTCTTCGAACTGGATCAGGTATCTTGAAGCGCCGCAGGGAACATTGCGGAGGATCACGAGTCGTTGTTTGACCGAGGAGTTTTAAACCGCTATCCTAATGCCTCTTTTTGGAGAGATGGCCGAGTGGTCGAAGGCGCTCCCCTGCTAAGGGAGTATAGGCTCAAAAAGCTTATCGAGGGTTCGAATCCCTCTCTCTCCGCCACTTGAATCCGCTTGCGTGCAAGCGCACCTAACACCTCGAAAGGCAATGGCGTTTCGGTGGTTCTAAGT
>JALYOY010000189.1 GCA_030856655.1 Pseudomonadota bacterium
TTCTTCGGTGGACGACAACCATTATGCGGAACTGGCGTCACATCCGAAATACTAGTGATTTTGAAGCCCGCTGCGTTCAATGCGCGCACTGCGGATTCGCGCCCCGGCCCAGGACCTTTGATACGAACCTCCAGATTCTTTACGCCGCATTCCTGCGCGACCTTGCTTGCCTGTTCGGCCGCCACCTGAGCAGCGAAGGGCGTGCTTTTGCGTGATCCTTTGAAACCAGCGCCACCAGAAGTTGCCCATGACAAGGCGTTGCCTTGCCGGTCAGTGATAGTCACAATCGTGTTATTGAAGGAAGCATGAACGTGAGCAATGCCCTCCGCTACATTCTTCTTAATCTTCTTGCGTACCCGCGTGGCTGCTTTTACCATGTGTAATTATTCCTTTGCGCTACGGTTCAACTGCTATCAGATATTATTTATTTTGCTGCCTTTGCACTGGAGGAACGAACTGCCTTGCGTGGCCCCTTGCGGGTTCTAGCATTCGTACGGGTGCGCTGTCCCCGCACCGGCAAGCCACGCCGATGACGTAGTCCACGATAACAACCCAGATCCATCAAGCGCTTGATATTCATTGAGACTTCGCGCCGCAAATCGCCTTCCACCGCGAACTTAGCGACTCGGTCCCGCAGTTTATCCATTTGTACGTCGGTTATATCCTTGATCTTGGTGGACGTGCTAATTCCGACTGCTGCGCAAATCTCACGAGCCCTGGCGCGACCTATACCGTAAATCGAAGTCAATGCGATTTCGGCATGCTGATGATTTGGAATATTTACTCCAGCGATACGGGCCATACAATTCCCTACAAAAATAATGAAATTATAACATTTAAAGCCATTGCGCTATCCGATCAACCCTGGCGCTGCTTGTGCCTCGGATCTGTACAAATCACCCGGACCACGCGGTTGCGGCGAATAATTTTGCAATTACGGCAAATTTTCTTTACTGATGCCAATACCTTCATTTGTCTCTCCTCACCCGCTATTTAGCGCGAAATGTAATTCTCGCCCGGCTTAAATCGTATGGCGTCAGATCTACCGTTACCTTGTCGCCCGGTAAAATTCGAATATAATGCATGCGCATCTTGCCGGAAATATGCCCCAGCACCACATGCCCGTTTTCCAGCTTGACACGGAACGTCGCGTTAGGCAATGTTTCCAGTATCTCGCCCTGCATTTGTATTGTTTCTTCCTTGGCCATCCTATCCTTAGATGCAACTATCTTGCCGGCAATCCGCCGCCGCTCTTGAAGTTGGTCTTCTTCAATAGGCTTTCGTATTGATGGGACATGATATGAGCCTGGACCTGCGCCATGAAGTCCATGGTTACCACAACGATAATCAGTAATGAAGTTCCACCGAAATAAAATGGTACGTTCCATTTCAAGATCAGGAACTCCGGCAGCAAGCATACAGCGGTCACATAAATTGCTCCCGCCAAGGTAAGCCGCAACATAATCCTCTCGATGTATCGGGCAGTCTGATCGCCAGGCCGAATACCAGGAATGAAAGCACCACTTTTCTTAAGGTTTTCCGCGGTTTCCCTGGGATTAAACACCAGCGCAGTATAAAAGAAACAGAAAAATATGATCATTGCAGCATACATGATTACATAAATCGGCTGGCCTGGGGATAGTGCGCCGCTCATGTCTTTTAGCCAACTCATCGATTCGCCGCTGGCAAACCATCCTGCCAACGTGGCAGGAAATAATATGATGCTCGATGCAAAAATCGGCGGAATAACTCCCGCCATGTTGAGCTTCAGCGGTAGATGTGAACTCTGGCCACCGTATACCTTTCGCCCCACCTGACGCTTGGCATAATTCACCAGTATCTTGCGTTGGCCACGCTCGACAAAGACTACGAACGCTGTGACCACTGCTGCCGCCAGAAAAATCCCCAGTGCTACCAGGAAGTGCATTGCGCCGGTTCTTACCAACTCCAGCGTGCCACCGATTGCGCTAGGGAGCCCAGCGGCAATACCGGCAAAAATAATCAGCGATATGCCGTTGCCGATACCACGTTCAGTAATCTGCTCACCCAGCCACATCAAGAATATGGTGCCGGTGACTAGCGTTATTACCGTTGTCAACAGGAACATCGGCCCAGGTTCAATTACCAGTCCAGCCTGGGACTGCAGTGCGACGGATATGCCATAACCCTGTACCAGCGCCAATCCCAACGTGCCATACCGGGTATACTGGGTGATTTTCCTGCGCCCCGACTCCCCTTCTTTTTTCAGCGCTTCCAAATAGGGAAATGCCACTGTACCCAACTGCATAATGATCGAAGCCGAGATGTACGGCATGATCCCCAAAGCAAAAATCGAAAAGCGGGAAAGCGCGCCCCCGGAAAACATGTTGAACATACCCAGAATGCCGCCTTGCTGGGACTCGAATAAATCTTTCAGCACTACCGGGTCAATACCTGGTACTGGAACATGTGCACCAATGCGATAGACAATCAACGCGAGCAGCAGAAACCACAGGCGACGCTTCAAGTCGCCAAGTTTTCCGGAAAGCCCCCGCAGCGATTCGTTAGCGGCCAATCTTTGTCCTCTTGAACTTACTCAACACTACCGCCAAGAGCTTCAATGGCGGCTTTGGCGCCCTTGGTTACCCCAACGCCTTGCAATTTCACCACACGTTCGATCTTTCCGGAAAGTATCACTTTAGCGGTCAAGGCGGAACTCGGAACAACCCCCGCCTGCTTCAATGTCAGGATATCGATAATATCTCCTGGCAATTTGCCCAAGGCTGACAATCGCACTTCCGCGACCCCTTTTTTAGAGAGGGAAACAAAACCACGCTTGGGCAAGCGGCGTTGGAGAGGCATTTGACCACCTTCGAAACCGACTTTGTGAAACCCGCCGGCACGGGATTTTTGTCCCTTATGGCCGCGCCCAGCAGTCTTGCCTAAACCAGAACCAATGCCACGCCCCACGCGGCGCCTGGAATGCTTGGCACCAGCGGCCGGTTTAATCGAATTCAACTGCATCTATGCCTCACTCTTGACGAGATAATAAACATTCTTGATCATTCCCCGCACTGCCGGCGTATCTTCCAGTTCGGCGCTGCTGTTAATTCCACGCAGCCCCAACCCACGCACGGTTGCACGATGTGATTGTTTGGTGCCAATCAGGCTCTTGATTAAAGTCACCTTGATTTTTTTCTTACTTCCGGTCATTTCGCCAGCCCCATGATTTCTTCTACGCTCTTGCCGCGCTTGGCGGCGATCTCCGCCGGAGTGTTCATCGCCTGCAAACCATGCAGCGTAGCGCGCACGACGTTATAAGGGTTGGTTGAACCAATACACTTCGCCAGGATGTTGTGCACACCCATAACTTCGAATATCGCGCGCATCGGACCTCCGGCGATGATGCCGGTACCTTCGGAAGCGGGTTGCATATATACAGTGGCGGCACCATGCCTTCCAATGACGGGGTGATGCAAGGTCCCATTCTTCAGATTTACCTTAACCATTTTGCGACGGGCTTCATCCATCGCCTTTTGTACTGCTACAGGCACTTCACGGGATTTACCCTTGCCCATGCCAACGCTGCCGTCACCGTTTCCAACAACGGTTAGCGCGGCAAAACCGAGGATGCGCCCACCTTTAACCACCTTGGTAACCCGATTGATGGCCACCATTTTTTCCTTGAGACCGTCACCTCGATCGTCGCCTTGCGGTACCTTTCCCTGCATTCTTCCTTGCATCTTAGCCATTATCTATTCCTCGCTTAGAATTTAAGGCCATGCTCACGCGCGGCCTCGGCCAATGCTTTAACGCGCCCATGATATTTAAAACCCGAGCGGTCGAACGCAACCGTCTCGATACCCAGGCCCCTGGCCTTCTCAGCAACTCGTTTGCCGACAGCTGCGGCGGCGGCAACCGTGCCACCGTTGGGCAACTCTTTGCGCAGCTCCGGTTCCAGCGTGGATGCGCTGGTTAACACCTTGCCTGCGGCCCCATCTATCAGTTGTACATAAATGTGACAATTACTGCGATGCACCGCTAAACGCACTGCCTTCAGTTCGGCTATCTTGGCGCGGGTACGGCGCGCACGTCGCAAACGGGATTTTGTCGGATTCGGCATATCTACCCCAGTTATTTTTTCTTGGTTTCTTTCATTACGATGACTTCGCCGGCGTAGCGCACGCCCTTGCCCTTATAAGGCTCAGGCTTACGATAAGCACGTATTTCCGCAGCCACTTGGCCGACTTGCTGCTTATCTATACCCTTGACAAGAACCTCCGTTTGGCTCGGTGTTTCCACCTTCACGCCCTCGGGCATTTTATGGACGACCGGATGAGAAAATCCCAGCGTCAGATTTAGAACTTCCCCTGCCGCTTGTGCGCGATAGCCGACACCCACCAGCGTCAGCTTTTTCTCAAAACCCTTGGTTACCCCATGGACCATATTAGCCAACAGCGCGCGCATTGTACCGGACATCGCATTCGCCTGCTTGGAATCATTAGAAGCCTTTATCAGAAGATTATCGCCGTCGCGCTCGACGGAGATATCCGAAACGAGGCCACGCCGTAACATACCCAACGGCCCTTTTACCGACACTTCAGATGTTGACAGCGTTACCTCAACATTCGCAGGAATTGGTACGGGATTTTTACCCACTCGAGACATTTTCTATACCCCTATACCTTAGGCCACTATACACAACACTTCGCCGCCTACACCGCTGGCGCGCGCCTTTCGCTCGGTCATGACACCCTTAGAAGTCGAGACTATCGCCACACCCAGGCCGTTCATTACGTTAGGAAGCTTATTGCTGGCCTTATATATACGCAGGCCTGGCCGGCTTACGCGCTCTATTTTTTCAATCACAGGCCGGCCGGCATAATACTTCAGGCTGATATCCAGTACCGGCTTTCCATCGCCATCGTGCACCGCAAAATCCTCGACATAGCCTTCATCCTTTAATACTTGAGCGATAGCTGCTTTCAGCTTGGAGGCAGGCATCAGAACGGAAGTTTTTTCCGAAAGCTGCGCGTTGCGTATGCGCGTCAGCATATCAGCAATGGGGTCACTCATACTCATCTAGGGGCACCTCTGGCAATCCAATTTTTGTAACAAGCGAATACACCATTTCCGAAGCTACTTGCATCAATCATATTGGACCAGCTTTCTAAAAATATAGCTGGGCCTCATCCGGCATTTCAAATAGTAAAACACATCCATTTATTACCAACTGGCCTTTGTCATGCCAGGAATTTCTCCGCTCATAGCGATGGCGCGAAGTTTGCCGCGGCCCAAGCCAAACTTGCTATATACGCCGCGGGGCCGACCAGTGAGTGCGCAGCGATTGCGCAGCCGCACGGGACTTGCGTTGCGCGGCAACATCTGCAGCTTGATCCGGGCTGAATGCCGCTCTTCATCGCTCATTTTGGTATCATTAATAACAATAAATAGTTCGGCGCGCTGCGCGGCGAATTTCTTCACGGTTTCCCGACGCTTCAGGTCTCGGTTAATAACAGCTACTTTGGCCATCCTGCTCTCTCAATTTTTAAAGGGGAATTTGAACGCCGCCAGCAATGCCTTGGCTTCCGCATCTGTCTTCGCGGTGGTGGTGATTGTAATATTCATCCCACGCAGGGCGTCGATTTTGTCGTATTCGATCTCAGGGAAAATAATTTGTTCCTTTATGCCCATATTGTAATTGCCTCGTCCGTCAAAGGCTCTGCCGGAAATACCGCGAAAGTCGCGGATGCGCGGGATGGCCACGCTAACCAACCGATCAAGAAATTCATACATGCGAACACGACGCAACGTAACCATGCAGCCAACTGGATAGCCATCACGCACTTTAAAGGTAGCGATAGATTTTTTTGCTTTAGTCACCACGGGCTTTTGCCCAGCGATTTTTTGCATATCGCCTACGGCATTGTCCATGATTTTCTTATCAGCCACCGCTTCGCCCACGCCCATGTTTAGGGTAATCTTGCGAATACGCGGCGCCTCCATCACGGACTTATAACCAAACTGCTGCATCAGCAGTTTCACTACGGTATCGCGATAATATTCTTGTAAACGAGCCATATTTCTTCCCTTGCCCTTTTAAGCGTCAAGCAACTCGCCGTTCGATCTAAAATAACGCACCTTACGCTTGTCTTCCAGAATCTTGATTCCGACCCGGTCGGCTTTCTGGGTGGCAGGATTAAAAATCGCTACATTCGAAATCTGAATAGGCTTTTCCATCTCAACAATTCCACCAGGCGTCCCTTTATTCGGATTCGGTCGCTGGTGCTTCTTGACTTTATTGGCACCCTCAATCACTACCAAATCAGCATCGACTATACGCAACACGGTCCCGCGTTTGCCCTTGTCCTTACCGGCGATGATAATCACATCATCCCCTTTCTTTATTTTTCGCATACTGACTCCTTATCGCGCGCTTACAGCACTTCCGGCGCAAGCGAAACGATTTTCATGAAGCGCGCATTACGTAATTCACGCGTAACTGGGCCAAAAATACGTGTACCGATTGGCTCCAATTTGGCATTCAATAACACGGCGGCATTACCATCGAATCTGATCAGCGAACCGTCTGCACGGCGCACTCCCTTGGCGGTACGCACTACCACGGCATTATATATTTCGCCTTTCTTAACGCGCCCCCGCGGCGCCGCATCCTTGATGCTGACCTTTATAACGTCACCGATACCGGCATAGCGCCGCTTGGAGCCGCCCAACACTTTAATGCACATAATTAAACGCGCGCCCGTATTATCGGCGACCTGCAGAATAGATTGCATCTGAATCATTATTTACTCACTCTCTCCAACTTTTCCGAGCCGGATTTCAAGCCGCGGATAGTATTGGAACCCGTTCGGGTTGTGGCGCCACCGAAAACGATCAGCGGCAAAATTTAAGATCGAAAACCAGAGGACTAAAAAAAATCGATTATACAACCGCCTCCAAGGAAAGACAAGCAGGCAAAATCCGCCAGCCTTGCGTGCGACTGGTCAACCGAATTGAATGGCTTTCTCTATCAACTTAATTACGCGCCAAGCTTTTGTTTTGGAAAGAGGCCGGCATTCCTCAATCACTACCATATCACCCGGATGAAACTGATTGTCCTCATCATGGACATGATACTTTTTCGAGCGGACCATAATCTTTCCATAGAGTGGATGCTTTACCTTGCGCTCGACCAGAACGGTAATGGTCTTATTCATCTTGTCACTCACTACTTTTCCGATGAGAGTACGACTTAAATTGGTTTCACTCATGACTGCTTCACTTTCTGACTAAGAATAGTTCTCGTACGCGCGATATCTCGACGCGTAGTACGCAACTGGTTAGTGTTGCTTAGCTGCTGGGTTGCGTGTTGCATACGCAAGCCGAATTGAGCCTTCAATAGCTCCAGTAGTTCCTGCTGCAGTTGCGCCGGATTTTTAGCTCGCAGCTCGTTGGTTTTTGCTTTCATAATTAACCGCCTACTTGTCGGATAACAAACGTCGTTTGAATCGGCAGCTTGGCAGCAGCCAGGCGGAACGCTTGGCGCGCAAGCACCTCGTCAACACCGTCCATTTCATACAACATTTTACCGGGTTGAATTTCTGCCACGAAGTACTCCGGATTTCCCTTGCCGTTGCCCATCCGCACCTCGGCCGGCTTATGGGAAATAGGCTTATCCGGGAAAATACGGATCCAAATCCGCCCGCCGCGTTTTATATGGCGCGTCATCGCACGACGCGCTGCTTCAATCTGGCGCGCAGTCAAACGGCCGCGGCCAATGGCCTTGAGCCCGTACTCGCCGAAACTGACTTTGGCGCCGCGGGTAGCCACTCCCTTGTTACGGCCTTTTTGTTGTTTACGGTATTTCGTTCTAGCTGGCTGCTGCATCTTTCACTCCCGGCTTCACTGTCTTTCTGATCGCAGCTTTGGCAGTTTCCTCCACTACGTTATCAGACTTCTTTGCCACTTTCTTTTCGTTGGCCTTGGTTTCGGTGTCGACCTCAATTCTTGCAGTCGGCTTTGCTCCGGCCGCGGCTTTGCTTAGGTTTGATGCCGGCTTTCTAGCGGGACGCTTTTTGTCGGGATCCCCAACTGGAGCGGGCGCTTGAATCGCGGGCATAATCCCAGCCGCGGGTTGCTCACTTCGACCTATGACTTCACCTTTGAACACCCATACTTTAATTCCGATTACGCCATAAGTCGTCTTGGCTTCCGCCGTGCCGTAATCCAGATCGGCACGTAATGTGTGGAGTGGCACACGGCCTTCGCGGTACCATTCAGTGCGGGCAATTTCGATACCATTCAATCGCCCAGCACTCATAATTTTGATGCCTTGAGCGCCCAAACGCATGGCGTTCTGCATCGCACGTTTCATGGCCCGGCGGAACATGATGCGCTTCTCTAATTGCTGGGCGATATTGTCGGCAATCAGTTGTGCATCGATCTCAGGTTTGCGGATTTCCTCAATGTTCACGTGTACCGGAACACCCATGAGCTTCTGTAATGCGCCCCGCAGAACTTCGATGTCTTCGCCTTTCTTGCCAATTACAACACCAGGACGTGAACTGTAAATCGTGATACGCGCGTTCTTGGACGGCCGCTCGATAACCACCCGGCCTACCGATGCATGTGCCAGTTTCTTCTTTAGATATTCTCGTACCTTGATATCTTCGTTCAGCATCCCGGGAAAGTTTTTTCTATTGGCATACCACTTCGACGACCAGTTTTTCAGCACGGAAAGCCGGAAACCTGTTGGATGTATTTTTTGTCCCATAATACTTTCGTATGCCCTTATTTTTTGTTGCCGGCTTTGTCGCCGACAGTAAGAAGAATGTGACAAGTTGGCTTGACAATACGATTGCCGCGCCCTTTGGCACGGGCACTGGTACGCATCATCGATGGTCCACGATCCACATATATCGTCGATACTTTCAATTCGTCTATATCCGCGCCATCATTGTGTTCAGCATTGGCAATGGCAGATTCCAGCAATTTACGAATGATGACGGCACCTTTCTTTGGGCTGAAGGCGAGCAGATTAAGCGCCCGATCCACCGGCAATCCTCGAATCTGATCGGCAACGAGCCGTCCCTTTTGTTCGGACAACCGGACTCCGCGCAATAAAGCAGTTGTTTGCATGTTGATCGCTCCTATTTCTTCGATCCAGCCGACGCTGCTTTCTTGTCGCCTGAATGTCCCTTAAAAGTACGGGTGTGAGAAAACTCTCCAAGCTTGTGTCCCACCATGTTCTCTGTAACATAAACCGGAACGTGCTGCTTGCCATTATGCACCGCGATCGTTAAACCAATAAAATCCGGCAGGACAGTCGAGCGACGTGACCAAGTCTTGATAGGACGCTTGTCGTTGGTAGCCCGCGCGGTTTCCACTTTGGCTATCAGGTGTAAGTCGACAAACGGGCCTTTTTTTACGGAACGTGCCATGATTCATTATCCCTTTTTTGAGTAACGACGACGTACGATCATGCCGTCAGTACGCTTGTTAGCGCGGGTACGAAAACCCTTGGCGGGAGTTCCCCATGGGCTGACTGGATGACGTCCGGCGGCAGTTTTACCTTCGCCACCGCCATGTGGATGGTCTACCGGGTTCATCACTACACCGCGCACCGTCGGTCGAATGCCGCGCCAGCGCTGCGCGCCTGCTTTGCCAATTGAGCGTAGGTTATGCTCCTCGTTGCCGACCTCGCCAATAGTGGCACGGCAGTTCACGTGTACTTTGCGAATTTCTCCGGAACGCAAACGCAATTGCGCATAATCACCCTCGCGGGCGAGAAGCTGCACCGACGTGCCAGCCGAACGAGCCAGTTGAGCGCCCTTGCCGGGCATCATTTCCACGCAATGAATAGTGCTGCCTACTGGGATATTACGCAATGGCAATGCATTACCGTTCTTGATCGGCGCGTCCACGCCGCTCATCAATTGCATCCCCGCGGCCACGCCATTTGGCGCGATAATATAGCGACGCTCGCCATCGGCATAGCAAAGTAGCGCCAAATTAGCGCTGCGATTCGGATCATACTCCAACCGCTCGACCTTGGCGGTGATGCCGTCCTTGCTACGCCGAAAATCCACCATGCGATAATGCTGCTTATGGCCACCACCCATATGACGAGTGGTAATATGGCCATTGTTATTGCGTCCGGCGGTATGGTTCTGCTGCTCCACCTGTCTGGCGTAGGGGGCTCCTTTATGCAAATCGGAATTGACAACCTTGACTACTGCGCGACGGCCAGGAGAAGTTGGTTTGACTTTAATTAGCGCCATTATTTGACCTCCCCCTGTGCGATTTCGGCAAAATTGATTTCCTGACCGGTCTTGATGCTGACATAAGCTTTCTTCCAATTGCTACGACGCCCCATAAAACGACCAAAGCGTTTTTCCTTTCCTTTAACGTTGGCCACTTGCACGCCTGCGACCTCAATATTTTGAGCTTTCCACATTAATTCGACAGCAGCTTTGATCTCGGCCTTGGTAGCGTCCTGCACCACACGAAAGATGACCTGGTTATGTTTTTCGACGATGTAAGTCGCCTTTTCTGAGACTTGAGGCGCCAGTATGACCTGCATCAGGCGTTCCTGATTAAATGTCTGCGCGCTCATGCAAGTAACTCCTCGATTTTTGTCAATGCGCCACGAGTCATCAGCACGGTGGCAAAGCGCATAAGACTGACGGGATCGGCATGACCCGCTTCCACCACCATCACGCGTGGAAGGTTGCGAGATGAAAGATAAAGGTTCTCATCCATGCTGTCGGTGATAATCATGACTTCATCCAATCCCATATCTTTCAATTTCCCAGCCAACGATTTCGTTTTTGGCGTATCCAGGGTGAAATTTTCCACGATCGACAAACGATCTTCACGCGCTAGCTGAGACAGGATGGCGCCGATACCGGCACGATACATCTTGCGATTAACCTTGTGGCTGAAATTCTCTTCCGGGCTGTTAGGAAAAATCTTGCCACCTCCGCGCCATAACGGACTGGAAGCCATACCGGAGCGTGCGCGGCCCGTGCCTTTTTGCCGCCAAGGCTTGCGAGTGGATTTTGCGACATCGGAGCGTCCTTTCTGGGCGCGATTTGCACTGCGTCCGTTGGCCAGATAAGCCGTTACCACCTGGTGCACTAACGATTCGTTGTACTCGCGACCGAACAGGGCGTCGGAAACGGAAACACTTGCCGCCGACTGACCATTCTCATTGATAAGCTTAAGTTCCATTATGCAC
>JALYOY010000191.1 GCA_030856655.1 Pseudomonadota bacterium
CCTGCCTTCCGTGCCGCCCTACCCGCGTGATCCGCCGCGTTCTTTGCCTCAGCTTGCGCTTCATCCTTGTTGCTCGTGAAAGTATCAGTTGCCATGGTTAACTCCTTTTTGTAATTGAAAAGATGTACATTCACAGTTAATAGTAGTTTCGCGCAATTGGCAATTCGAGTATGTACGTTGACACACATAATCGAATCCTTCTACTGAATTCGCCAATCTTCTGTTTGTCTTGCTAGGGTGCTCCTGTAATCGGAAAATCTTTCTATCTGATGGGTGTGAAGGCGCATTCGGTATTCGCACAGGTTCAAATTGAGAGAATCTCGGCAAAAATGATATAATTCCGCGCTAAACCGGCTTTGCAGCTATTTTTGTTGCCATGATCGGCTTAAATTCGCAAACCCGCCAAATCCAAGGGTGCTCTTCGAGAGAGCGACTATGGCGGGTTGAGGCTCAACCCTAAAGGAGAAATTGATGTCAGTAACCATGCGGCAAATGCTCGAAGCGGGCGTCCATTTTGGACATCAGACCCGTTTCTGGAATCCAAGGATGGCTCAGTATATTTTTGGCCATCGAAATAAGATACATATCATCAATCTGGAAAAAACCTTGGTGATGTACCAGGACGCGATGAAATACGTGCGTCAGTTATCCGCTAACAAGGGCAATATTCTATTCGTCGGAACCAAGCGTCAGGCGCGCGATATTGTGCGCGAGGAAGCGCTTCGCTGCGGCGCACCCTATGTCGATCAGCGCTGGCTCGGCGGAATGCTGACTAATTTCAAGACAATAAAACTTTCCGTCAAACGTCTGCACGAAATGGAAGCAATGGTGGAAGATGGCACCCTCGACAAGCTTTCCAAGAAGGAGGCGCTGGGAATCCAGCGCGAATTGGAAAAACTTAATCGCAGTCTGGGCGGTATCAAGGACATGAAAGGAATTCCCGATGCCATGTTCGTAATCGATGTAGGCTATCAAAAAGGTGCGATTACCGAAGCCAAAAAACTCGGTATTCCGATAGTTGGTGTGGTGGATACAAATCACAGTCCTGAGGGATTGGATTACATAATTCCCGGCAACGACGATTCCAGCCAGGCAATACGTCTATATGCGCGCGGCGTAGCCGATGCGATTCTGGAAGGGCGCAACCAGATTGTTCAAGAAATCGTCAGCAGCGAAGCGGACGAGACAATAGCAGCGGAACAGTGAAGTAGACCGCAAACGGCAGATAAAGATGCAGGCGCTTTCCCTTTCCGGGAGCGCTGGTCCTGCCAGGTCATCCCGGACTGCGGGCAGGCTGTTTTTTTTACTAATTTTGTATTCGGAGCGAGTATGGCGGATATTACCGCACAGATGGTAAAGGAATTGCGCGAGATGACCGGCCTGGGGATGATGGAGTGCAAAAAAGCGTTAACTGAAACTGGCGGAGACATGAGAGCAGCAGAGGATCTGTTGCGGATAAAGAGTGGCGCCAAGGCGAGCAAAGCGGCCGCACGCATTGCGGCGGAAGGGATAATAGCGGCGTATATTGCACCGAACGGCAAGAGCGGCGCGTTAGTGGAAGTCAATTGTGAAACTGACTTTGTAGCAAGAAATGAGGATTTTATCAATTTCACGCGTAGTCTGGCAGAGTTGGTGACGACGAAGAGCCTGGCCGATAGGGAAGCGTTGGCAGCCACTACCCTATTAAGCGGCAAAAATGTGGACGAACTCCGAAAAGCACTGGTAATGAAGCTGGGGGAAAACATCAGCGTGCGTCGTTTCGCGCGGCACGAGGCACAGGGGCGTCTTGTTTCATATCTGCATGGTGCGAAAATCGGTGTAATGGTGGATTACACAGGCGGTGACGAGGTGCTGGGTAAGGATTTGGCAATGCATATTGCAGCCAGCAAGCCGATCTGCGTTTCAAGCGCGCAGGTTGCACCCGACTTATTGGTGCGTGAGCGACTGATCTACGCTGCGCAAGCGACAGAAAGCGGTAAACCTGCTGACATCGTAGCCAAAATGGTGGACGGACGTATTGCGAAATATCTCGCTGAAGTGACGCTGCTCGGCCAGCCTTTTGTCAAGGACCCGGATCAGACCGTGGAAAAGCTGCTTGCGGCAAAATCCGCCAAGGTTAATGGCTTTACTTTGTTCGTTGTGGGGGAGGGGATTGAAAAGAAATCCGGCGATTTTGCTGCAGAGGTGATGGCCCAGGTGAGCCAGGTGAAAGAGGATAAGGCGTCGCAACCAAATTAAAGAATCCATGACGACCACTGCTTATCAGCGTATTCTGCTGAAGCTCTCCGGCGAAGCCCTGATGGGCGACGATAGCTATGGCATCAATCGCAGCGTCATTGAGCGAATTGTCGCTGAAATCAAAGAAGTGAATCGGTTAGGCGTTCAAGTGGCCGTAGTGATTGGCGGCGGCAATATTTTTCGTGGCATGACCTCCGCGGAAGATGGCATGGATCGGGCGACCGCGGATTACATGGGAATGCTGGCTACGGTCATGAACGCCTTGGCGCTGCAGGATGCCATGCGGCGCAGCGGACTGATAAGCCGGGTACAGTCTGCACTACGTATTGATCAAGTAGTGGAACCTTATATTCGCGGAAAAGCAATACGTTATCTGGAGGCAGGGAAAGTGGTGATTTTTGCCGCTGGTACCGGCAACCCTTTCTTTACCACTGATACAGCTGCCGCGTTGCGTGGAATGGAAATGAATGTAGATATCGTACTCAAGGCCACCAAAGTGGATGGAGTTTATACCACTGATCCAAAGATAAACCCGGATGCCGTGCGCTATCAGAATCTGTCCTTTGACATGGCCATCGCTCAGAATCTGAAGGTAATGGATGCCACCGCGCTGACGTTATGCCGCGACCAGAAACTGCCGCTCAATGTATTCAGCATTTTTAAAGCTGGAGCGTTGAAACGGGTAGTG
>JALYOY010000197.1 GCA_030856655.1 Pseudomonadota bacterium
CTGTCAGTGCATGCTGGCCTGATCCACCCGAACTCCGATTCCCATCGTGCTGGAAACCGATATCTTTCTCAGATAAATACCTTTGGACGCAGCAGGTTTAGACTTGTTAAGCGCATCCACTAGCGCCAGTATGTTTTGCTTTAACGCATCGACGCTGAACGAAGCACGACCAATGGTGCACTGAACAATTCCGGCTTTGTCGGCTCGATATTGCACTTGGCCGGCCTTGGCGTTTCTTACCGCGCCCGCAACATCCGGTGTCACCGTACCCACCTTCGGGTTAGGCATCAGGCCGCGCGGACCAAGCACCTGCCCCAGTTGCCCAACGACACGCATGGCATCGGGACTGGCGATAGCGACATCAAAATTGATATTGCCGGCTTTGATTTGTTCTGCCAGGTCTTCAAACCCCACGATGTCGGCACCCGCTGCAAGCGCCTCCTTAGCCTTATCACCCTGGGCAAACACCGCTATGCGCACGATTTTTCCGGTACCCGCTGGCAGCACTACTGAGCCACGTACCGTCTGGTCGGATTTTTTTGCATCAATGCCAAGATTGACAGCTACGTCAATTGATTCATCAAATTTCGCAGTGGCCGTTTCCTTGATGATCTTGAGTGCATCGGGCAGCGGATAAGGCTTACTACGATCCGCTTTTTCGGCGATTGCCTTGAAACGTTTAGATACATGCGCCATGTTATACGCCCTCCACTTCAACACCCATGCTGCGAGCGCTGCCAGCGACAGTGCGAACCGCTGCATCCATATCGGCCGCAGTCAGGTCAGGCATTTTTACCTGGGCGATTTCTTCTGCTTGTTTCCGCGTTAACCGGCCTACTTTATCAGTATGGGGCTTGGGGCTGCCCTTGCCCACTCCCGCTGCTTTCTTGATCAGCACTGTCGCGGGCGTGGTCTTCATGGTGAAAGTAAAGCTCTTGTCAGCATAAGCAGTAATCACGACCGGTACCGGCAGCCCAACTTCCATTTTCTGAGTAGCGGCGTTGAATGCTTTGCAAAACTCCATGATGTTGAGTCCCCGCTGACCGAGCGCGGGACCGATGGGCGGACTAGGATTGGCCTTACCCGCCGGCACTTGCAACTTGATATAGCCGACTATTTTCTTCGCCACAACAACTCTCCTCTCGGGTACGAACGAACGCTGTTGCGCTCTCCCCAGTTAATAAACAATACAGACATATTCCTGACAGCAGACTATTCCTGACAGGTGTTCGCCTGTTCCAACACTTTCAAGCTTTTTCGACTTGACTGAAGTCCAGTTCTACCGGGGTTGGGCGGCCAAAAATAGAAACCGACACCCTGATCTTACTTTTGTCATAATTAACATCTTCCACGTTACCGTGGAAATCCGTGAATGGACCTTCCTTGACCCGCACCGCCTCGCCCGCTTCGAAAAGAACCTTGGGCTTAGGCTTTTCCACTCCCTCCTGAATTTGATGGAGGATATTCTGCACCTCTTTCTCGCTGATTGGCGTCGGCTTCATAGCCGACCCTCCGATAAAACCGGTAACTTTGGCAGTATTTTTGACTAGATGCCATGTCTCGTCCGTCATCTCCATCTCGACCAGCACATAGCCAGGAAAGAATTTTCGTTCACTAAGGTTTTTTTGGCCACCTTTCATTTCAACCACTTCTTCTACCGGAACCAATATTTGCCCAAACTTTTCCTGCATTCCAGCGCGATTAATTCGCTCCTTCAATGCGCGTTGCACACTCTTCTCAAATCCGGAGTAGGCGTGAACCACAAACCATTTTTTATCCATCACCCCTCCTGTCCCATCATATACCTCACTGCCAGCAACAATCCCGCATCCACCATCCATAAGAATATGGCCATCACCAAAACAAAGGCAAACACAATACCGGTGGTTTGTACCGTTTCCTTACGGCTCGGCCATACCACTTTCTTGGTTTCTTCCGAAGATTCTCTACTGAACGCATAGAATTGCTTACCTTGAGTGGTAAACCAAACCGTCACCGCCGCTAGAACGAAGCCAGCCAGTACCGCAATAACACGAATTACCATGGCACTATCGCGCAGGTAATAGAAACCGGCAATACCCGCGATCAACAGCAGAAGCGCGAATCCTAACTTGATCTTATCCACTCTATGCCACTCTGCCTTTAATGCTTAACAGTAAATGAAGCTGCGCAGAAACTGATTATGCAAATTGCAACTTCAGTTCATAGCACCACGGTTATTCAATGCACTTGTGACACGATGATTTTGCATACACTGGAAATACGCGAGATTGATAGTTCAATGAAAGTCCTTGTCTTGGCAGGCCAGGAGGGCATCGAACCCCCAACCTTCGGTTTTGGAGACCGACGCTCTGCCAATTGAGCTACTGGCCTGTATTCCCTTCTAGAGCAACGATAGAAATCAGGAAATTCATTGTATTCAGCATAGGAACAAAAACCTTCAACTTCTGGAACCGGTCTCTTGATCCTGTGATTACTCAATAATCTTTGCCACCACGCCTGCGCCAACGGTTCTTCCGCCCTCGCGAATGGCAAAGCGCAGACCTTCTTCCATGGCAATCGGTGCAATCAGGTTCACTGTCACCGAGACATTGTCCCCCGGCATCACCATTTCCGTCCCCGCAGGCAGTTCGATCGCGCCCGTTACGTCGGTGGTGCGAAAGTAGAACTGGGGGCGGTAAC
>JALYOY010000213.1 GCA_030856655.1 Pseudomonadota bacterium
TGTTCAGCAATATTGTGACCCGGCCTAGCTGCTGCGCTTGCGCAGAGTTAGCAAGCTTTATTTGCTGGATAGGATAAATCTTCGTACCGAGCTCAGTGATGCGCTCACCATCCACAAATACCCACCCTCGTTCAATATAGCTGTCCGCCTCTCTGCGGGAACATAGTCCTTTCTGGGACATGAGCTTGGAGAGCCGAATTTTTTCCATTGGTTTGACAGCGCTTGTAATCTTTTATAGAAAACGCAGTTGCATCAAGGCACACTATTGCCAGAATCAGACATTATAATTTGAACCCTCGTCTCGTTTCAGATAAAATCAGGTCTTCCCAGGCGCGTAGCTCAGCTGGTTAGAGCACCACCTTGACATGGTGGGGGTCGTTGGTTCGAGTCCAATCGCGCCTACCAGGAAACCGTGAAAATAATTTATTCGACTCATCATCTAACCGCCTCTGGCAGTTTTTCGTTTATTGTGCCAGCATTCTCTGGCCGGAAGTGGAATGTCGAGCAGCTAAGAATCATTGACGTGAAATGATCGCATATAGCCTGTACAAAATGACTATCCGTGGTTCACTTGAAAAGCCTTGCGGTACGCTAGCTTTCCTGAGAGCCAGGAGCGAACGAACCGTCCATAAAATGCAAGTGTGATAGTACAAGCGATGGTGTATCCACGAGTTTGGGAAATACCACGCTGCAGAACCGGACGTCCAGTTCAGGCGAAATGAGGTTATACCGAATTGTTGGAAAGGCCGCCCTGACAATGTGAACAAAGGACGTCTATTTCACTTCGCAAAAGTAATGGTGATGTAACAATAAGAAAACGGCCTCCCAGAGGAGGCCGTAAATAACAAATCTTACCGAATAGAAATGCTACTTAAGTTTACTTGACTCAAGAAGTCTTGTTCCTGCTCCGGCGCCGAACAACCGCACCCATTAACCCCAACCCAGCCAGCAGCATGGCATAAGTTTCGGGTTCGGGAATTAGAGCGATTTCTCCGGCATAGATAGCACCCCCTGAAGCATTCGATATCCCAGTAACGGTGATATACGACAAGCCGGACAGAGATGTATTATAGTCCAGGGTGAGAGATTCACCGCCTAGGTCCGAGGAAGATGCCAAGAGCGTATCATCGCCCCCTCCAACACGTCCGTTATCCCCAGCCGAGAAAAGAGACAGCCCGGTGAGTATGCCGTCAAAGCTTGTGTTCTCAGAGACAGTTGCTGGAATATTCATAACTTCGTAGCTCGAACCTACATTTGGTTCCGAAAGGGTAAATGTGAAGATATCGCTAAAGCTCATCCCATCTCCTAATACGGTTCCGGCAATTCCCGTGGGCTCGCTTATTGTACCGAGATGCGTTGTCGTGGCATTTGCGCCGAAGCTGACACCCGCAAGCATTGCGACAGCAACAGCTCGTTTTAAGGATGAATGGATCATAGTTTTGGTCCTCCTATAAGTTTTACTTGAGACATTGAAATCAACCATTGATGCAAGTTTTTGACGACGCAGGAAAACGGTTGATAATTTTTTGTTGACAGTACTTTACTACACCGAGGCCAGAAAGATTGAAGCCCGATGATTGACAGACTACTCTAAATAGTAAAGCGGTCAATAGACCGTTCGGACTAGCGAAAAGAACCTAGCAAAAAGAATCACTTATCCTTCTTTTCGTCCATAAGCATCTTCAAAACGGACAATGTCATCCTCGCCCAAATATGAGCCCGATTGCACTTCAATCATTTCCAGCGGTACGCAGCCGGGGTTTTCCAAACGGTGGCGCGTGCCCAGCGGGATAAAGGTGGACTCGTTTTCGGATACCAGATAGATTGAGTCCCCGCGGGTCACCTGTGCCGTGCCGCGCACCACGATCCAGTGTTCCGCGCGATGGTGATGCATCTGCAGCGATAATGCCGCGCCGGGCTTGACGACGATGCGCTTTACCTGAAAACGCTCGCCGGCATCCACACCATCATACCAGCCCCAGGGACGAAATACCTTGCGGTGCAGTTGTCCCTCGGGCCGTCCCGCGTGCTTAAGGCCATCGACGATTTTCTTCACATCCTGAGTCTTGCTCATATGAGCGACCAGGATAGCGTCCGGCGTTTCAACCACGACCATATCCTCGACTCCCACACATGCTACTAGCCGGCCGTCTGACATGACCAGCATGTTATGACAATCGTGCAACATCACGTCGCCTTGCGATACATTGCCCTCATCGTTCTTGGGCAATACCTCCCACAAAGAATCCCACGCGCCAACGTCAGACCAACCGGCCGAAAGTGGAATAACTGAACCAACCGGCAACGAGCGGTCGTCGGCGGTAATCTGCTCCATCACGGCGTAGTCGATCGAATCACTCGGGCACTGCATGAACGCATCTTTGCTCACACGCAAAAAATCGCCATCGACCGACCCCATATCCCAGGCCGCTCGACAAGCCGCCAGAATATCCGCGCGGCAGAAACCGATGGCCGAGAGCCACACTGAAGCCCGCAACATAAACAAGCCGCTATTCCAAAAATAAAAACCGGCATCAAGATAAGTTTGCGCTGTGGCCAGATCCGGCTTCTCCACAAAGCGTGCTATGCGGCAAGCCCCATCCGCATCCACCGGCTCACCGGACTGAATATAGCCGTAGCCCGTTTCGGGTGAATCGGGCTTGATACCAAAGGTAACCACCTCGCCTTCAGCCGCATGTGTCACGCCTTTGCGTACCGCTGCCTGAAAGCTCTTAGTATCCACAATTACGTGGTCCGCCGGCATAACCAATAAAATTGGATCCGCCCCATCACGCATTGCCGCCAGGGCGGCCAGAGTTAGTGCGGGCGCGGTGTTACGTCCGACGGGTTCAAGCAGGATGGTGCCTTTCTTGCCCATCAACCGTAGTTGCTCGGCAATCACAAAACGGTATTCTTCGTTGCAAACGACTAATGGCACCTCCAGTTGTACATCCGCCAACCCCTCCATGCGGCGTACTGTGGCCTGCAACAGGGAATCCTCCCCGATGAGCGGCAAGAGCTGCTTGGGATACTTCTCGCGTGAGAGCGGCCACAGGCGTGTGCCAGACCCTCCGGAGAGCACAACAGGGATTAATGATTGCATCGAAATTTCCAATGAGAGTAATGTATCTTATTTTAAATCCATATTTACCTAATCGGAAATGCCTATTTAACTGCTTCGCGAGCGGGCTCGACACCGCCGAAGAATGTTGAGAACGCGAACAGACTGTGCGTTCTCTGACTTTCAATTCCCATATCCTTCAGGATTAGTACTCTGCCAGCGCCATGCGTCCACGCACATTTCTTCCAGTCCACGCTTTGCCCACCAACCCAGCAGATCCAGCGCCAACTTTGGGTCAGCATAGCAGGAAGCGATATCCCCTGGACGCCGAGGAGCAAATTTGTAAGGTACTGGCCGTCCACTCGCTTGTTCAAAAGCCCGCACCATATCCAGCACGCTATAACCCTTGCCAGTGCCCAAATTTACTGTCAGACACCCAGCCTGCCCTTGCCACTCTGAAGCGCCCAGCGCTTCTAGTGCTTTAAGGTGGCCCAGCGCCAAATCCACCACATGGATATAGTCCCGAACTCCGGTACCATCCGGAGTCGGGTAATCATTGCCCCATACATTGAGACTCTCTCTGCGTCCTACGGCCACTTGGGCTACGAAAGGCAGCAGATTGTCGGGAATGCCTCTCGGGTCTTCCCCGATCAAGCCGCTGGCATGAGCACCCACCGGATTGAAATAACGCAGGATACCACAGCGCCAGGACGAATCACTGCGGTGCAGGTCGCGCAAAATTTCCTCAATCATCAGCTTGGTGCGCCCGTAGGGATTAGTAGCAGAGAGTGGATGGTCCTCAGCTAGCGGCAGCCGCTGCGGATTACCATAAACCGTAGCGGAGGAACTGAACACCAGGGTTCGCACTCCACACTCATCCATCGCTTCCAGCAGACGAAGGCTGCCGACGACATTGTTGTCGTAGTATGCCAGCGGGTGGTTAACTGACTCCCCGACCGCCTTTAGGCCGGCGAAGTGGATTACCGCACTCGCGCCGCACTCGCGCAGGGCTGCTACCAGCGCGGCGCGGTCGCGGATGTCACCCCGCACCCTATACAACTTTTTGCCAGTGATATGTTCCGCCCGCTTCAAGGCCTCGGGGTGGCTGTTACAAAAGTTGTCGTATACCATGACATCAAAGCCGGCGTTAAGCAATTCCACGCAGGTGTGCGAACCGATGTAACCGGCACCGCCGGTGACAAGAATCATCCTAATCCGGCAGTTGGACGGGGTGCGTCGTTATGCAACGGGTTCATGACATCTCCTTCACCAGCACGTCAACAATCCGCTCGGCTGCTTTGCCGTCCCAAAGATGCGGTCGGCGGCCCTGTTTGCCTTCGCCGCGCAGCACCTTCCGCACCTCGGCAACAATGCGCGCAGGGTCGGTCCCGGCCAGCACATTGGAGCCTTCCTCCACCGTGATCGGGCGTTCGGTATTTTCCCGAATCGTAATGCATGGTACGCCTAAGGCGGTCGTTTCTTCCTGCAGGCCGCCGCTGTCGGTCAACACCACCGCAGCGTCTTTCCACAGATTAAGGAAAGCCATATAAGGCTGCGGCCCCACCAGCGTAACGTTCGGTCCCAGGTCAATGCCGAACTTTTCCAGATTGCCCAGCGTGCGCGGATGCACCGGGAAAATAAGGGGCAGCTCAGCCGCAATCTCTTTCAGCGCCCCGCCGATGCGTGTCATCATCTCGGCGTTGTCAACGTTGCTCGGTCGATGCAGTGTCATCACCCCATAACCTCCGCCGCCAGCGGTAATTGCCGCCTTGAAACCGCTCGTTTCAAAAGCCAACGTATTAGCGTTGATGAGCTTCTCCGCCTGGTATAGCAAATTATCGATCATCACGTGCCCGATGTAATGAATCGCCGAATCCTGTTTTCCCTCGCGCTTTAGGTGGGCAACGCCGCTTGGCTCGGTCACGAAGAACCAATCCGAAATGCTATCAGTAACCATGCGGTTGACCTCTTCCGGCATGGTCATGTCGCCGCTGCGCAAACCGGCTTCTACATGAGCCACGGGGATGTTTAGTTTTTTGGCTACAATCGAGCAGGCCAGCGTCGAATTCACATCGCCCACCACCAGCACGGTATCGGGGCGCTCAGTCTGGCAGAGTTCCTCAAAAGCCACCATGATTTTGCCCGTTTGCTGGGAATGACTGCCCCCACCGGCTGCCATGAAAACGTCCGGTTCAGGAATGCCCAGTTCCTCAAAAAAAACATCGTTCATCTCCCGGTCGTAATGCTGACCGGTATGGATAATTTTGAATGCCAAGCCGCCATGTGCTTGCAAAGCGCGCACTATCGGAGCAATTTTCATGAAATTGGGACGAGCTCCAGCAACCAGGTAGATTTTCTTCATGCTCTTTTCGCATTAAATGCTTGGACATCCGTCAATTATCAAGTGCAGATTTATCATCTCTAACAGAGCTTCTTGCAAAACTCCCCGCCTCAGCGGAATTAACTGCGGAATGTGGTAGAGATGGGCGGCCGTTGCTGGCAAGATGGGGGTTCTGAATACTTCACCTATACGCCCGATATGAATACTACGCAACGAAGCGGAATCATGCAACGGTGGTAGAGAACAAATAAACTGTCCGGGTCTGTAACAAATGATCTGCTGGTTTTATGCTATTCCGAAGAAGGGATAGCATGAAGCGGGATTGGATGGATTGATAGACAAGCGCTTCAGCCAGGTTTCCCAGCGCCGGGTATCAATGGATGAAGTAATGGCGACGCTGGCGTTGTATCGTAGCCGCTACCAGGGCTGGAACGTCAAACACTTCCACACCTGACCGGACAATTGTATTTGTTGCTAACGCTTGACGTAGCAAACGTTTTTCAACACAATAATTAGTTTGGTATCGCGCAATATTTTTTTGACGTAATAGGATTTGAGTAATCAATTATTATCTTAAATTTGGCCTTTTCAACCCTTCCTAAGCTATCATATTAATTAAGTCGGGCTTTTATCCCATTGAGAAAGGAGCAATATGTCCTGTACTGGGGGCGATGTCGGGACACAACGCGGCGTGTTGGCCACTGCAGTCTCGACCAGTGACGTCCTCGGCACCCCTATAGGTCACTGGACCTATAAGGCCGCCGTCGAGAGGATCGTAGATTTAGGCCGTTGGCATATCGGCAGCGCCGTGGCTGCCTGCAATGTTCACATGGTTATGACGGCGCGCGGAGATGCGGGCTTCCGTCGTTGTCTCGCTGAATTCGAGCTCGTGATACCAGACAGCCAGCCGGTTCGTTGGGCCGTAAACTTACTTAGCGGCGCCGGACTGAAGGAGACGGTCGCGGGCATGGAACTGATGCTGGGGCTCTGTGAAGTCGCGCGAGACCAGGGTCTCGGGATTTTTCTGTACGGGAGCTACCCGGAAAGGGTGAATCGCCTCGGCCAGAATCTCCAACGCTGGTACCCGGGCTTGCGCTTGGTCGGTGTTCAGCCCTCCCGCTTCCGGCCGCTGACAATGGAGGAAGATCGTGAGGATATCGACCGTATCAATGACTCGGGCGCACACATTGTCTTTGTCGGTATGGGGTGTCCCCGCCAGGAGCGCTGGGCGAGCGAGCATCGCGCCAGCGTAAAAGCGGTCATGGTCTGTGTTGGGGGAGCATTCGACGTCCACTCTGGTGTTGTGCCGCGGGCACCGGGTTGGATGCGGCGGAGCGGGCTTGAGTGGGCGTACCGGCTGTCTCGGGAACCACGGCGAATGTGGCGCCGATACATCTACAATAACCCTGCCTTCCTTGTGTTACTAGGTACCGCATGGATCAGAAAACGGCTGCGGTGAGGAATGCTGATGTCGAGAGCGAGGCGATAGAAAACCATGACAAAGCACCGAATCTTCGTAACCGGCGGCGCCGGCTTCATTGGCCGTCATCTACTGAATGCGCTGCCAGGGAACACAATAGAGGCTTTCGTCTACGACAACCTCTTACCCCAGGTCCATGGGGAAGGCGCCCGCTGTCCCGATTTCCCCGAGAACGTCCGTTTCGTCTTTGGAGACATTCGGGATGGGAACGCGCTCGAACGCGCCTTGCGGGAGACGAAACCTGATATTGTCTACCATCTCGCCGCGGAGACAGGAACTGGCCAGAGTCGAGATGAGATTACACGTTATTGTGATGTTAATGTAGGCGGCACGAGTCGGCTCATTGAAGCGATCCGGCGTCTCGAGAACCCGCCGTCACGAGTAGTGCTTGCCGGAACGCGGGCAGTATATGGTGAGGGTGCCTACCGTGACACGCACGGAAAGCTTGTGGTGCCACCCACACGAACCGCCACGGAAATGAAAGCTCGGCGATTCGCACCTCAGGATTCTGCTGGCCAGCCTCTGCACGCGCTGCCAACGGGGGAGGAAACTCCACCGGCGCCGGCGTCCGTCTACGCGACAACGAAGCTCACCCAAGAGTATCTCTTGAACCAGGGATTTGAGGGCACTGCTGTCGAGCCCGTGGTACTACGATTCCAAAATGTGTATGGTCCCGGGCAGAGCATGCGCAACCCATACACGGGTGTGCTCTCTATCTTTCTGAGCCAAATTCTGGCCGGCCAGCGACTCAACATCTACGAGGATGGCGAGATCACGCGAGATTTCGTTTTTGTTCAAGACGTCGTCCGCAGCCTGGAATTGGCCGGCCGAATCCAGTTACCGCGGGGAGCGGTCATCAATATAGGCAGCGGGCGGGGGGTGACGATTCTAAGTGTTGCCCGGAAATTGCTGAAGATCCTGGGGCGGCGCGAAGACGGTCTCGACATTACAGGCGACTTCAGGCCGGGCGATGTGCGCTACGCTGTCGCAGATACCACCCTTGCGGAAGCGCTGCTCAGCTGGCACGCGTCCACTTCACTGGACGAAGGCCTTCGACTGCTGGCTCTATCCACCACGGACACCACCACCGCCTGACGTACTCGCGTCAGAGTCAGGCTTCAAGCCGCGTACGCCCCCACCCCTGAATCCTGCAATTGCCTCTGCCCCAGCAATCAGGAAACCGGTCGGCGCGGATAACCGGACGCGGTAAGCTTGCTGTTCATGCGCTGCTTTTCTTCACGTCATCAATTGCATCACGGTAAATCGCCACCAACTGCTCATAGTTACGCTCCGCGGTGTAGTGCGACTCGTAGCAAGCGCGAGCCTTTCGGCCCATTACGATCATCTCTTCCGGATGCGCCAGCGCCCACATCATCTTATCAGCCAAGTCGCGCGGGTTCCCGGGATCAAACAGCAGGCCGGTTTCCCCATCCTTCACTATATCCCGCAAAGCGCCAATGCGGCTGGCGATCACCGGCAATGAGCATGCGAATGCCTCCACAATGGAACGTGGAAAATTCTCATACCAAATACTCGGAACAACCAAGGCTACTGCACTATTCATCTGCTGCCGCACGACTTCACCCGGCACGCTGCCCAGTCGGATGACATCTAACCCATCCAGCAAAGTTGCGTCCGGTCCCTCGCCCGCGACCCGCAAGTGGACGCCAGGCAACAGTGCCGTGGCACGAGCCAGTGTCGCCACGCCTTTTTCCACCGAAAGGCGACCGACGAACAGCAGTCCCTGGCGAGGCACGACGGGTAGCGATTCAAAATTTACAAAATTGGGCTTCACTACGATGCGGTCTTCCGGCAGCCCGCCTTGGATGAACTTTTTTCGGCAGAATTCGTTCAGCGCGATGTAACGCGTCACCTGGCTGCGATATGTGCCTAACCACCGATGCAGGGCCAACATCCCCGCAGTCGTCGCCGAGGCTGCGCGCGAGCCTCGGTAGCATGCGTACGCCACGCCGCGCCACGGTAAGTGGCCCAAACAGTCCTCACATACATTCTCATCGCGCAGGAATACTGCGTTCAGGCAGATGAGCCGAAAGTTGTGCAAAGTTTGCACGACGGGCACTCGAGCCCGCGTTGCGACCCAGTAAAGAGAAGGAGAAATCAAGGGGAAGGTGTTGTGCACATGGATGATATCCGGGCGGAAACTGCCGATCAGTTCAGTTAGATCATGGGTCGTGCGGGTTGACCATAGCGTTTGCCGCGCGAGCGATATTGCCGGAATGTCGGTTATGTCGTTATTGGTACGAAAGTAGGTCTCCACCGCATGGCCACGCGAACGCAATAGCGGGATCTCAGACTCGACAACAGAGTCTTCGCCACCACGTTGCTGGTAGCCATTGTGGACAACTAGTACGCGTTCGATCATTCCCGTCATGTGCGATAAATTGGTAAATCCATTTGCATGATTACGTTCTAAGCGCGAACAACTTGCGTCTCTTGGTTTATGGAATTGGATATCAGTTTATGAGAATTGAAATAACCAAAGTTGCATTTGTTGTTTTCGTGCCTTCAAGGGCGTTACCCCATCTTTCGAACGACCGCTTTTTATCATACTACATAAACATACATGGACTAAAAATATTGAGTCGGAAAGCGTCTTGTAACGCGCGATTGCGCCAATTAAACGTAACCGAAAGCATTCTAAGAAATAACGTGCGCCATATTACAGGTTACCGAAAAGGAGATCTTGGTTGGTAAGGAGCGCTCGATCCGTTGACCACTGCAATACATTCGATACCTGAAGCACTATGCATTTCGCCAGGCATATGCCTATCTCCTATCATCAATGCATCCCGTCCAGTTGAATTAGAGCAGTTCACATTGGGTGTCTTAATTGTTACGTATTTGTTACATATTCTGTCGCCCTGACTTATACTCACGCCATAATAAACAGTAGATAATTTAATTTAATATATATGCGACATCAATTGCCGTATATGTATATTACGTTAAAAGCCCAAAGATGCGTGAAAAAAAGGCAATCCTACGCCATTTGAGTCAAGTCGCCAATCCAGCCTTATTGGTGCTGCTGCTCAGTGCTGACGTTGCTTTTCTTCTCCTTCATATCTTTAATAAACTGTCGCCCATGCCGAACGTTCTCTTTGATCTGAGCAAAGACGATGGATATTCAGAAATGTTCCAATACATCAAGGAGTATTGGATAGCCATTGTGCTTTTCGCGATGTATTGGCGAACACGCGAGGGAATTTATGGAACCTGGGCGCTGCTATTTACGTACGCGCTGTGCGATGACGGACTGGCTATTCATGAGAGAGTTGGGGAGGTTCTCGTCAGCCAATGGAATTATGCCCCCGCCCTTGGCTTGCGGGCTCAGGATTTTGGTGAACTTACGGTCTCGGTGGTAGTGGGCTCTGCTTTTCTGGTGTTGATCACGTACTTCTACCTCCGCTGCAGTAATAACGCCAAGAATGTTTCAAAAGACCTGGCTTTGCTGTTTGGATTACTCGTATTCTTCGGAGTCTTTGTCGACATGGTGAATTCCATCGTCAATGGTCTGACAATGGTCGAGGAGGCTGGAGAAATGGCCACCATGAGTATGATAACTGTCTATGTCGTGCGTCTTCTGGAGCGGCAAGGGCATGTCACGGTGTCGTTATGGCAATTAATCAAAGCAGCCCTATCAAGAAACACCCTTCTAGTGGCTGGTTATAAATAATGGTTTTTCAGCCAGTTATTCAGTGGCGACGAGGTTCATCCCAATCTTTTCAGCGCGCTGAACCGTTGCCGCAGCACCTGTTGGCGATAGCGTTCCTCGTAGTAGTCCTGACCTTGATCAGTGTAGTAGCCCCCAATTGAACCGGATACGGATGCACAGATGATAGGAGATAGGCATATGCCTGACAC
>JALYOY010000208.1 GCA_030856655.1 Pseudomonadota bacterium
CCCCAATTGGATCATGCTGGGCATTCAGCCCAATGACAGCTTGAAGATGGAAATCCAGGTCAAAGTGCCGGGGCTGGATCTGCATACCCGCACCATTAGTCTGGATGCGACCTACCGCAAAAGCAGCGAAGCTGATTACGACGCCTATGAGGGCTTGTTGCTGGATGTCATGCAGGGCGACCATTCATTGTTTCTCCGGATTGATGAAGTGGAATGGGCATGGCGCGCAGTGGACCCGATTATCAAGGTATGGGCAATGGAACGCGATTTCATCAATGGCTACGCTGCCGGCAGCTGGGGGCCGCGCGGTACCTATCGCCTATTCGATAGTGACGATCAGTTCTGGCGCCATTCCCTGGATCCGGAAGGCGCCGATCTGCAGGCTTATTGATCGTCCTGATTCTGATGGATTCAAGTTGGAAGGCCATCGCAAGCTTTGACCGGAGATAAACAATGCTCAGAGGTTTAAAAGAATCTGATTTTACGCACAAGAAATTTGGCATCGATGCAGATTCAATCAAGCAATCTTTTTCCAACTGCTTGATCTACTCGGTCGGAAAAGACACCATTACCGCCACCGATCGCGACAGGTTCTTCGCTGCGGCTTATGTGGTGCGCGACCGTTTGATCGATCGGTGGATGGAGACCATGCGCAGCTATTACGTCAACGATGCAAAGCGGGTTTACTACTTTTCCCTGGAATTCCTGATGGGCCGCACACTGATGAATAGCGTGCACAACCTTGGTTTTGATCGGCAATTCCGCCATGCATTTGGCGAGCTGGGGATCAACCTGGAAGATGTGCGTGAAATAGAACCGGACGCGGCACTCGGAAATGGGGGCCTCGGAAGGCTTGCTGCCTGCTTTCTTGATTCCATGGCGACGCTCAATCTGCCCGGCTACGGCTATGGCATCCGCTATGAATATGGCATGTTTGCTCAGCGCATCGAAGACGGCAGGCAAATCGAGCATCCCGACAACTGGTTGCGTTATGGCAATCCGTGGGAATTTCCCCGCCCAGAAGTATTGCACCAGGTTAAATTTCATGGCCGGGTGGTTCAATATGAAGACGAGCATGGTACCGCGCGCTACCATTGGATAGATACCGACGACGTGATGGCGATGGCCTTTGACACCCCCATTCCGGGTTGTGATACCAATACCGTCAATAACATGCGCTTATGGGCAGCCAAGGCAACGCGGGATTTCGAGTTGCGCTACTTCAACGAGGGCAATTACGTAAAGGCGGTGGAAGATAAGAACGCTTCCGAAAACCTCTCCAAGGTACTCTATCCAGACGACACAACGGCAATGGGACGCGAGCTGCGCCTGAAGCAGCAATACTTCTTTGTGTGCGCTTCACTGCATGACATTCTTTATCGTTATAGTAAGCACCAAAATAATTTCGACGCCTTGCCCGACAAAGTCGCCATCCAGTTGAATGACACGCATCCCGCCATTGGCATTGCCGAACTGATGCGTGTGCTAGTGGACTTACACAATCATGAGTGGGAGAAAGCGTGGGATATCACCACCCGAACTTTTGCCTATACCAATCATACCCTGATGCCCGAGGCGCTTGAAACCTGGGCGGTCGCCCTATTTGAGAATGTATTGCCTCGTCATCTGCAAATTATTTACGAAATCAACCGCAGGTTTTTGAAGGAGGTAATGCACCGATACCCTGGCGATACCGGGATACTGCGCCGTATGTCCATCATCGACGAGCTGGGCGAAAGAAGAATCCGCATGGCGCATCTGGCCATTGTCGGCAGTCACAAAGTAAACGGGGTGGCGCAAATTCACACCGAATTGATGAAGCAAACCATATTCGCCGACTTCGACCGTTTTTATCCCGGCAAGATCATTAATATAACCAACGGCATCACGCCACGCCGTTGGCTAAGCCAGGCCAATGCACGTTTGGCCGGGCTTGTTTCTTCACGCATTGGTTCCGGCTGGGTCAAGGACTTGAACCAGTTGAAGCGCTTGATCCCGCTTGCTGAAGATGCTTCCTTCTGCGAGGAATTCGCTGTTGTAAAGCATGCCAATAAAAAGCATTTTGCTAACATACTGAAACAAAAGCTCGACATTGACATCAACGTGGATTCTCTGTTCGACGTTCAGATCAAACGCATCCACGAATACAAACGCCAGCTGCTCAACGTGCTGCATATGGTAACGCTGTATAACCGCATTCGTCATGATCCCAACGCCGAGTGCGTCCCACGCACCGTGATTTTCGGCGGCAAGGCGGCACCGGGTTATGTCAAGGCCAAGCTCATCATCAAGCTTATTAACGATATCGCCGACATCGTTAATAATGACCCGCAGGTAGGCGGGAATTTAAAAGTGGTGTTCGTGCCCAATTATGACGTATCGGTCGCCCAGGAGATGATTCCAGCTGCGGATCTCTCGGAACAGATTTCCACAGCCGGCACGGAAGCTTCAGGAACGGGGAACATGAAGCTGGCCCTGAATGGTGCGCTGACTATTGGCACCGCGGATGGCGCCAATATCGAGATTCGCAGCGAGGTGGGGGAAGACAACATTTTTATATTCGGTCTCGATGCGGCGGGAGTCGCGAAGATGAAGGCAAACGGGTATCGACCGCGGGATCTCTACTCTGCCAACGCAGAATTGCGGACCGTGCTCGACATGATCGGCTCAGGCTTTTTCTCGCCAGATGAGCCGGACCGCTTCAAGCCTATTATCGACGCGCTTTTACATCACGGCGATGAATACCTTCTGCTGGCAGATTACGCCTCCTATATCGGCTGCCAGAAAGAAGTTGAACTCGCTTACTTGGATCAAGCACGATGGGTACGCAAGGCGATTCTGAATGTTGCCCATATGGGTAAATTTTCCAGCGACCGTACCATCATGCAATACGCCGATCAGATTTGGGATGCGAAACCGGTTCTACCTGCCGAGTAGGAATTGACGGGTAGGAATTGCTAAGTAGGGATTGTTTGGGCCAGTTCCAAATATTCCGGCGAAAGGTTCGGCAGATTCATTTTTATTGCGGCTTTTGTAAGACTGTTGAGTAAGAATTACATAACGTATATTTATGATAATACGGCATTCTTTATAATATGCCTGCTAAGCGAGGTACTAGCTCATGAAGTTTTCCATTTACCGCTTCGATCCCGATAAGGACGAGAAGCCCTATATGCAGAACTACGATATCGACCTGGAGCCATCTGATAAAATGCTGCTGGATGCGCTGGTGCGTATCAAGGCCGTTGATGACAGCTTGAGCCTGCGCCGTTCCTGCCGGGAAGGGGTATGCGGATCGGACGGAATGAATATCAATGGCCGCAATGGATTGGCGTGTATCACCCCGGTCGCCGGACTGAAAGAACCGGTAGAATTGCGTCCACTGCCAGGGCTGCCCGTGATCCGCGATCTGATCGTGGACATGACGCAATTCTTCACGCAATATCACTCGATCAAGCCTTACCTCATCAACAATGATCCGCCGCCGGAAACCGAGCGGCTGCAGTCGCCTGAAGAACGAGCGGAATTGGATGGGCTGTACGAATGTATTTTGTGTGCGTGTTGCTCTACAGCGTGCCCATCATTCTGGTGGAATCCCGATAAATTCGTGGGTCCCGCAGGATTGCTCCAGGCTTACCGCTTCCTGGCCGACAGCCGCGACCAAGCTACCTCCGAGCGGCTGGATAACCTGGAAGATCCGTATCGCCTGTTCCGCTGCCATTCCATCATGAATTGCGTGGACGTATGCCCCAAAGGGTTGAATCCAACCAGCGCTATTGGCAGGATCAAGGACATGATGGTGAAAAGAACAGTATGAAGATCCGCATTTATGAACATCGGCTTCGTGGATTGCCTTCTTACTCCGTTTCGTCGAAATACTTCGTTCAGCAGATGCCTTTGAATTTCAGAGGCGCCTACAACCGCCGGATTTAGGATGAAGGAACTGGAGCGCGCACGCTGGCGTTGCCGGCGTGGTCTGCTGGAACTTGATATTGTGCTGCAACGTTTTATGGATGAGCATTACGCTACACTGGACGAAACAGAGCTGTGGCAATTTGAAACACTGCTGGACTTTCCTGATAATGATTTGTGGGAAATGATCACGCTGAGGAGAGAAGCGGAGAATAGAAGCCTGCAGCCTGTACTGCATCTGTTGCAAACAATTTAATTCCATCGCAGCTTTGACCGGCGCGAAGAAAATAGTGGGGACAAATATGGGAAATATGGAAAAAAAACATACAGCGACTCTCAACCTGGATAACAGCGGTCAGCCGCTTGAATTTCCCATCATGTCGGGCAGCATGGGACCGGACGTGGTGGATATCCGTACTTTGCATGCCAAGAGCGGGATGTTTACTTACGACCCCGGCTTTCTTTCCACCGCCAGCAGTAGTTCCAAAATAACGTTTATCGATGGCGACAAAGGCATTCTGCTTTATCGGGGTTACCCGATCGAACAATTGGCCAAGCAATGCGATTTCATGGAAGTGTGTTATTTGCTGATGAATGGAGAATTGCCGACCAGAAGTCAGAAGGCCTCGTTCGATAAAACCATCAAGGAGCATACGATGGTGCACGAGCAACTGGCGCGGTTCTATACAGGTTTTCGACGCGACGCTCACCCCATGGCGGTGATGGTTGGAGTGGTCGGTGCGTTATCCGCGTTTTATCACGATGCGATGGATATTTCCGATGCGTCGCACCGCGAACTGTCCGCCTTTCGTCTGATAGCGAAATTGCCAACCATTACTGCCATGACGTATAAATACAACATCGGCCAGCCTTTCGTCTATCCGCGCAATAATCTTAGCTATGCGGAAAACTTCATGCACATGATGTTCTCTACCCCTGCCGAGGACTACAAACCCAACCCGGTCTTGGCGCGTGCGCTGGACCGTATCCTGATCCTGCATGCCGACCACGAGCAGAATGCCTCAACATCCACCGTGCGCCTGGCCGGCTCCAGCGGCGCGAATCCGTTCGCCTGCATTTCCGCCGGCATCGCCTGCCTGTGGGGCCCGGCACACGGCGGAGCAAACGAAGCCTGCCTTAATATGCTGGAAGAAATCGGCGATGATTCACGTATCGGCGAATATATCGACCGCGCTAAAGATAAAAACGACAATTTTAGATTAGTCGGTTTCGGTCACCGGGTATATAAGAATTTTGATCCCCGCGCCAAGTTGATGCGCGAAACCTGCCACGAAGTATTGAACGAACTGGGCTTGCACGACGACCGTTTGTTCAAGCTGGCGTTGAAACTGGAGAAAATCGCGCTGGAAGACGAATACTTCATCTCCAGGAAACTTTATCCCAATGTTGATTTCTACTCCGGCATCGTGCAGCGTGCCTTGGGCATTCCGGTTTCCATGTTCACTGCCATATTCACCATGGCGCGGACAGTAGGCTGGATTGCGCAATGGAGCGAAATGATTTCCGATCCGGAGTACAAGATAGGACGGCCGCGTCAACTCTATACGGGCGCTGCCACGCGAGACGTGGTGTCGATTGCATTACGCAAATAATCCGGCTTTTGCCAAACAATGGGATTTAGGTCATGAAGCAGATGTTCGACGACTCCTTGCTGTTCGGCGCAAATGCGCCATTCGTCGAAGAGCTTTACGAAAATTACCTGCAAAATTCCGCTTCGGTTCCAGCGGGATGGCGCGAATATTTTGATAACTTGCCACCAGTGCAACACGCCCTTCGCGATGTACCGCACCGCCCTGTAATAGAATCGTTCATTCGTCTGGCAAAAGAGCATCCGCGCGGTGGCAAGGTTGCAGCTCAGGAAGCTACGCGGGAAAGGGATGACCTCGTAACAGAGCGCAAGCAGATATCGGTACTGCAATTAATCAATGCTTACCGTTTTCTCGGCGTGCGCCATGCCAATCTCGACCCTCTCAACCACCAGGAAAAACCGTACATTCCGGAACTCAACCCCTCCCACTACGGATTAACCGAGTCGGACATGAGTACCGTGTTCGGCACTGGTTCCTTGATCGGTCCAGCCCGCGCATCGTTGCGGGAAATTTTGCAGACACTGCAGCAGACTTACTGCGGCAGTATCGGCGTCGAGTATATGTACATTGCCGATACCGAGCAAAAACGCTGGATACAAAGCCGTATCGAAGGTCCGCGCGCGCAACCCGATTATTCCGCTGAATACAAACGCCATATTCTGGAGCGTCTCAATGCGGCGGAAGGACTGGAAAAATATCTGCATACACGCTACGTCGGGCAGAAACGCTTCTCTGCCGAAGGCGGTGAAAGCCTGATTCCGTTATTGGACAATCTGCTGCAACGCGCCGGTCAGATGGGCGTTCAGCAGATTGTCATCGGCATGGCACACCGCGGGCGGCTTAATGTTCTCGTCAATACGCTGGGGAAGGTGCCGGCCGACCTGTTCCAGGAATTCGAAGGCAAGCATGCGCAGGAACTGACTGAAGGCGATGTCAAATACCATCAGGGATTTTCCTCGGCGGTATCCACTCCCGGTGGAGTCATGCGCCTGACGCTGGCCTTCAATCCTTCACATTTGGAAATCGTAGACCCAGTGGTGCAGGGCTCGGTACGCGCTCGTCAACACCGCTTGCACGACAGGGAGGGGGACTTGGTGCTGCCTGTGCTGCTGCATGGCGACGCCGCGTATTCGGCCCAGGGCGTCGTAATGGAAACGCTCAATTTATCGCAAACGCGAGGATATGGCACGGGCGGCACGGTGCATATCATTATCAATAACCAGATTGGGTTTACAACCTCCGACCCGCGAGACACCCGTTCCACGCTTTATTGCACCGACGTGTCGAAAATGATTGAAGCACCGATTTTTCATGTCAACGGCGATGATCCCGAAGCAGTCATAATGGTAACCGAAATCGCGCTTGATTTCCGGATGAGATTCCATAAGGACGTGGTCGTGGACATGGTCTGTTTTCGCACTCTCGGCCACAATGAACAGGATGAGCCCATGGTGACTCAGCCGCTGATGTACAAGATCATCGGCCGGCATCCCGGTACGCGCAAGCTCTACGCCGATAAACTGAAGGCTCAAGGCATCATCAGTGCCGACCAGGCTGAACTGATGGTAAAGGCTTATCGCGATGATATGGATGCAGGCCGCAACCCTAACAAAACCATACTGTATGGCTACAAATCGTCCAATGCGGTGGATTGGGCTCCCTTCCTCAAGGGTGGCAAATGGGATGTAAAGGTTAAAACCGGGCTGCCGGTATTGGAATTACGGAATCTGGCGGAACGGCTAATCGATATCCCCGCCAAATTCAAATTGCATTCGCGGGTGGAAAAGATTATCGGCGACCGCCGTTTGATGAGCGAAGGCAAGCTGCCGCTGGATTGGGGGATGGCCGAAAATCTCGCCTACGCGGCGCTTCTGAAAGACGGTTTCGCCGTGCGGATTTCGGGGCAGGATTCAGGACGTGGAACTTTCTTTCACCGCCATGCGGTATTTCACGACCAGAATCGGGAACGGTGGAACGAAGGCACATATACTCCACTCCGCCATATTGCGCCAGAGCAGCCGGATTTCGCGATAATCGATTCCGTATTGTCAGAAGAAGCGGTGTTGGGTTTCGAATACGGCTATGCGACCGCGGAACCGAATGAACTAGTGGTCTGGGAAGCGCAATTCGGCGACTTCGCCAATGGCGCCCAGGTGGTGATAGATCAGTTCATCGCTTCCGGGGAGGCCAAGTGGGGACGGCTGTGCGGTCTGGTGATGATGCTTCCGCACGGCTACGAGGGGCAGGGGCCGGAGCACTCCTCAGCACGCCTGGAGCGTTATCTTCAACTATGCGCAGAATACAATATCCAGGTATGCGTTCCGTCCACACCCGCACAGATGTTTCACGTGCTGCGACGACAGATGATCCGGCCGCTGCGCAAGCCTCTCGTCATCATGAGTCCGAAGAGCATGTTGCGCCATAAGGAATCGGTATCGAGCCTTGCAGATCTGGTCGATGGCGGTTTTCAGAACGTGATTTCCGAAACTGAAAAGCTTGATCCCAAAAAAGTGCGGCGTGTCATCGCATGCAGCGGCAAGGTCTATTATGACTTGCTGATTTACCGGCGGGAACATCAGATAGACGACGTAGCGATCATCCGTATTGAACAGTTGTACCCGTTTCCGCATGACGATTTGCAGGCCGAAATCGAGCGCTATCCACAAGCCGGAGATATACTCTGGTGCCAGGAAGAGCCCGGCAACCAGGGGGCGTGGCACCGCATCCAGCACTATCTGCTGCGGCACATGCGACCCGATCAAGTCCTGGGCTATGCGTTGCGTACCTCGTCCGCATCCCCAGCGGGGGGATACCTGGCGAAACATAATTTCCAGCAAAAGGAATTGGTAGCGGCGGCGTTCCGCGAGAAAATTTAACCAGGAGATGGATGCCATGCTAGTCGAAGTCAAAGTTCCGGTACTATCCGAATCGGTTGCGGAAGCCACGCTGCTTTCCTGGCACAAGAAAGAGGGGGAACGTGTTGACCGCGACGAGAACCTGGTTGATATCGAGACGGATAAAGTAGTATTGGAATTGCCGGCTCCGGCAACCGGAATAGTGGCAAAAATCATCAAGGACAACGGGGCGATAGTTGCAGGCGGTGAAATTATCGCCACCATAGACACCGAGGCCGCAACCTTAACTGTGGCTGTTACTCCGGCAGCGGACGTGGCGCCATCGAATGCGAAGCCGGCTTCAGCACCATCGGATGCGGAGCCTGCTTCAGCACCCCGGGGTGTGGAGTCTACGCCGGCAGCCGCTTCAACCTCTGCGTCCGCTCCAGAAATGATGCCGGCCGCCCGAAAAATGGCGACACGGGCGAATCTCGATGTAGAAGAGATCAGCGCAATCAAAGGTAGCGGGCGTGGCGGCCGGATCACCAAAGAGGATGTGGCCGCGCAAGTGGAAATCAAATCTCAACCCTCCCCTCCAACTCCAGAAGCTTCGACAGCGGCTCCGGTAGCAGCGGTGACTGCGCCTGGCGGCAATCGACCTGAACAACGAGTGGGCATGTCACGGTTACGAGCGCGCATTGCCGAGCGGCTCGTGCAGTCGCAATCTACCGCAGCAATACTGACAACATTCAATGAAGTCAACATGCAAGCGATAATGGATTTGCGCGCGCGTTACAAGGATAAGTTCGAGAAAGATCATGGGGTCAAGCTTGGTCTCACATCTTTTTTTGTCAAAGCGGCAGTCGCGGCGCTGAAAAGATTTCCCATTGTCAACGCATCGGTAGATGGAAATGACATCGTCTATCATGGTTACTATGATATCGGCATCGCGGTAAGCAGCCCGCGCGGATTGGTAGTTCCCATTATTCGCAACGCCGACTCCTTGTCTCTGGCCGAGGTTGAAAAGCAGATTGCTGATTTCGGCAAACGCGCTCAAGATGGCAAGCTGACCATTGAAGAATTGACCGGCGGCACCTTCTCAATCACCAACGGCGGCGTATTCGGTTCAATGCTCTCCACCCCCATCATCAATCCGCCGCAAAGCGCCATCCTTGGCATCCATGCCACGAAGGAACGGCCCGTGGCCGAGAATGGTCAGGTCGTGATTCGTCCGATGAATTATCTCGCGCTCTCCTACGACCACCGAATCATAGATGGGCGCGAAGCGGTACTTTCTCTGGTGGCAATGAAAGAGGCGCTGGAATATCCGATGAGTCCTTTACTGGAAGCCTGACCGCATAAACAATAGACTCATTCTTACAACGCATTTTTCATACTCCGCTTTCTCATGCTTTCCCATAAAAAACGAATATGACCCAATTTTTTGATGTAGCGGTGATCGGCGCTGGGCCGGGGGGCTATGTGGCGGCGATACGCTGCGCCCAATTGGGGCTCAATACCGTTTGCATAGATGAGTGGAAGAATCTACAAGGCAAACCCAGTCTCGGCGGCACTTGCCTGAACGTCGGCTGCATCCCTTCAAAGGCGCTGCTGGAATCCTCCGAGAATTACGAACGTGCCGCGCATAAATTTTCGCTCCACGGAATCAAGGTTGAGGGCCTCTGGATGGATGTACCCGTAATGATAGCCCGCAAGGATAAAATCGTCTCAAACTTCACCGGCGGCGTTGCCATGCTGTTCAAGAAAAACAAAGTCACGTCAATGCACGGACGTGGAACACTGCTTGGAAATAGCAAAGATGACGATGGCAACCATAGGGCATGGCAAATCGAAGTGAGGAATGGAGATAAGACCGATACCGTCGAGGCAAAACATATCATCATCGCTACGGGCTCAACCCCGCGCCAGTTGCCATTCGCACCGGTGGACAATGAGCGAATACTGGACAATACCGGTGCGCTGGCGCTGACTGAAGTGCCAAAGCGCCTGGGCGTGATTGGAGGCGGCGTGATCGGCCTGGAAATGGGCAGCATGTGGCGGAGGCTCGGCTCGGAGGTGACTATTCTTGAAGCGCTGCCCGGGTTTCTCATGGCTACCGACGAGCAAGTGGCGAAAGAAGCGCGAAAAATCTTTACCCGGGAATCAGGTCTGGCGATACAAACCGGGATCAAAATAAGCGAAATCAAAACCTCAGAGGAAAGCATCACGATTGAGTATGCCGACGGCGATGGCGGAGTGCAAAAACTGGAAGTGGACAAACTGATCGTCGCGGTTGGACGTATCCCCAATACCGCTGGCTTGGGCGTGGAGAATGTCGGGCTGAAAATGGACGATCAAGGCCGCATCGAAGTGGATACCCATTGCCGCACCAATCTACCAAATGTCTATGCCGTGGGAGACGTGGTGCGTGGGCCCATGCTGGCGCATAAGGCTTCCGAGGAAGGGGTCGTGGTGGCCGAAACCATCTCAGGTCAGGCGGGACACGTGGATCTCGGCACAATCCCGTGGGTGATTTACACCTCGCCGGAAATTGCCTGGGTAGGCAAGACCGAGCAGGAATTGAAAGCGGCAGGCATTCAATATAAAGCGGGGCAATTCCCCTTCATGGCTAACGGACGCGCGCGCGCCTTGGGCGAGACGGGCGGTTTCGTCAAAGTGCTGGCAGATGCGAAAACCGACCGTATCCTTGGCGTCCACATGATCGGCCCCTACGTTTCGGAAATGATTGCCGAGGCTGTCGTAGCAATGGAATTCGCGGCCAGCAGCGAGGATATCGCGCGCATCGTTCACGCCCACCCCTCGCTGTCGGAAGTGCTGCATGAAGCGGCACTGGGTGTGGATAAACGCGCGATTCATATATAAACC
>JALYOY010000263.1 GCA_030856655.1 Pseudomonadota bacterium
CTTTCGTATACCTTGGTGCGCCCGTTCACATCGTCGGACTTGACCGTCAACATTTCCTGCAGAGTATAGGCGGCACCGTAAGCTTCCAGCGCCCACACTTCCATTTCGCCAAAGCGTTGACCGCCAAACTGAGCCTTGCCACCAAGAGGCTGCTGCGTGACCAGACTGTAGGGGCCGGTAGACCGAGCATGCATTTTATCGTCAACCAGATGATGCAGCTTCAGCACATGCATATAACCCACGGTGACCGGCCGGTCGAAAGCTTCACCGGTTCTCCCATCGTATAGTGTTACCTGCCCGGATCGCGGCAGTCCGGCGAGCGTTAGCATATCCTTGATTTCGTGTTCGGTAGCGCCGTCAAACACGGGGGTTGCGAAAGGTACGCCATCCTTGAGATTTTCCGCTAAATCCAAGATTTCGACATCCGTAAGTGAGGCAATATCCTCTTGCTTACCGCTGCTGTTGTAAATCTTGTCAAGAAATTTCCGGATCTCCGCAGTCTTGTTTTGCGCATGCAGCATGTCGCCTATCTTTCTTCCCAAACCTTTCGCTGCCCATCCTAAATGAGTTTCCAGTATCTGCCCAACGTTCATGCGTGAAGGCACACCCAAAGGGTTCAGCACAACGTCGACCGGAGTGCCATCGGCCATGTAGGGCATGTCTTCCACCGGAACAATTTTGGAAATCACACCTTTGTTGCCATGACGGCCCGCCATCTTGTCTCCAGGCTGCAGACGCCGTTTCACCGCCACATAAACCTTAACCATTTTCTGCACGCCGGGCGGCAATTCGTCGCCTTGGGTAAGTTTCTTTTTCTTCTCCTCAAAAGCAGCGTCAAATGCCTTGCGTTTCTGCGCAAGGCCCTCCTCGAGCTGTTCAAGCTGCAAACTCGTCTCTTCGTCGGACAGGCGGATATCGAACCAGTGATGCGGATCGATACTGTCCAGATATTCCTTGGTAATGCTTGCACCTTTGCCGAGTTTTTTCGGTCCCCCGGTTGCTGCCTTGCCTTTGAGTAAACGCTCGATACGCTCGAATGCATCGGCTTCCACAATTCGCATCTGGTCAGCCAGATCCTTCTTGTAGCGTTTCAGTTCATCGTCGATGATCTGCTGCGCGCGCTTGTCGCGCTCGATTCCTTCCCGAGTGAATACCTGCACATCGATCACCGTCCCGGAAATACCCGATGGCACGCGTAGTGATGTATCCTTCACGTCAGACGCCTTCTCGCCAAAAATAGCGCGCAATAGCTTTTCTTCAGGCGTCAACTGGGTTTCGCCCTTGGGGGTAACCTTTCCTACGAGTACATCACCGGCTTCCACTTCCGCTCCGATGTGAACAATGCCAGACGCATCCAGACGCCCGAGTTGCATTTCCGACAGATTGGAAATATCACCGGTGATTTCTTCCGTTCCCAATTTGGTGTCACGGCTCACTACCGATAACTCCTCGATATGAATCGACGTGAAACGATCCTCGGCAACGATGCGCTCCGATATGAGAATCGAATCCTCGAAGTTGTAACCATTCCATGGCATGAACGCTACCAGCATGTTTTGTCCCAGCGCCAGCTCACCCTGGTCGGTGGAAGCGCCGTCCGCTACCACATCGCCCCGTGCAATCACGTCTCCCACTTTCACCAGTGGACGCTGGTTGATGTTGGTGTTCTGATTGGAACGGGTGTATTTAATCAGGTTGTAAATGTCCACGCCCACTTCGCCAACACGTGTTTCGGTATCATGCACCCGCACCACGATTCGGCTCGCATCCACATAATCTACCACCCCACCGCGTACTGCCTGTACAGCGGTTCCGGAATCTACCGCCACGACGCGCTCGATGCCGGTACCGACCAACGATTTCTCCGCACGAAGGCACGGCACTGCCTGTCGTTGCATGTTGGAACCCATCAATGCGCGATTAGCGTCGTCATGTTCCAGAAATGGGATCAGTGAAGCAGCAACCGACACGATCTGCGCCGGCGCCACATCCATATACTCGATACGATCCGGTGTTGCCAGAGTAAATTCATTCTTATGACGACAGGAAACTATGTCGTTGGTGAATTTGCCATGACGATCCAGTTCCGCATTTGCCTGGGCAATGACATACTGACCTTCCTCGATAGCCGACAGATAGTCAATTTCATCGGTGACGTTACCGTTCTTCACCTTGCGATATGGCGTTTCCATGAAGCCGTACTCGTTAGTGCGGGCATACAAGGCCAGTGAATTAATCAAACCAATGTTGGGGCCTTCCGGCGTTTCAATCGGGCACACACGGCCATAATGGGTAGGATGCACATCGCGCACCTCAAACCCTGCACGCTCGCGCGTCAGCCCTCCTGGCCCCAGTGCAGAAACACGGCGTTTATGAGTAATCTCGGAAAGCGGGTTGGTCTGATCCATGAATTGCGACAACTGGCTGGAGCCAAAGAATTCGCGTACCGCGGCCGACACCGGCTTCGCATTAATGAGGTCGTGGGGCATCAGATTATCTGATTCAGCCTGACTGAGACGTTCTTTCACCGCCCGTTCGACTCGCACCAGTCCGGAACGGAATTGGTTCTCCGCAAGCTCACCAACAGAACGCACCCGGCGATTACCGAGATGGTCGATATCATCGATTTCACCACGGCCATTGCGCAGCTCAACCAGAATCTTGATGACCGCAATGATGTCCTCATTCGACAACGTGGTGGAACCGCTCAACTCAGTCCTACCCACGCGGCGATTGAATTTCATTCGTCCCACAACCGAAAGATCATAGCGTTCCGGCGCATAGAACAATCCGTTGAAAAGCGCCTTGACTGCTTCCTCGGTAGGTGGTTCGCCGGGTCGCATCATTCGATAAATAGCGACTTGCGCGGCCATCTGGTCGGCAGTCTCGTCTATTCTCAAGGTTTGTGATATGTATGCGCCTTGATCAAGGTCGTTTGTATAAATGGTATGAATCTCTTCTATATTGGCCTCGTGTAATTTTGCGAGCAGAATTTCCGTGATCTCATCGTTGGCGAGCGCCACGACTTCACCTGTTTCCTTATCCACGACGTTATGACCCAATACCCGTCCCAGCAGAAAATCTTCCGGCACCGCAAGTTTATCAATGCCTGCTTGCTGCATTTCACGGACGTGCTTGACGGTTATGCGCTTATCTTTCTGGACGATAATCTTGCCGCTTTTGGCGGCAATATCAAAGCGTGCCATGTCGCCACGCAAACGTTCCGGTATCAATTCGAACAGGATGCCTTTTTTGGACAGCTGAAACGTATCAAAAGAAAAGAAACCTGCAAGGATTTGCTCTGGTGTATAACCTATCGCTTTCAGCAATGCGGTAATCGGCATTTTACGGCGCCGATCAACACGAAAGTAGAGATAATCCTTGGGATCGAACTCAAAATCGAGCCAGGAACCGCGATATGGGATAATGCGGGCGGAAAAAAGCAATTTGCCGGACGAATGCGTTTTGCCGCGGTCATGCTCAAAGAATACACCCGGTGAACGGTGCAATTGAGACACAATCACGCGCTCGGTGCCGTTAATAACAAACGATCCCGTGTTGGTCATGAGCGGGATCTCTCCCATGTAAACTTCCTGCTCCTTTACCTCTCTCACCGTCGGCTTGGATGCTTCCTTGTCCATGATCGTCAATCGTACTTTGGCGCGCAATGGAGAAGCGTAGGTAAGACCACGCTGCTGGCATTCCTTGACATCAAACGGAGGAGCGCCTAGCACATAATTGACGAAATCGAGACGGGCGTTCCTGGAATGGCTTTCGATTGGAAAAATTGAGATAAATGCCGCCTGCAATCCCTGACTGGCGCGATGATCAGGCTCAGCCTGAGCTTGCAAGAAAGCTGCGTATGATTCGATCTGAGTCGCGAGAAGAAACGGAATCGGCAAAACGCTGGCGCGCTTGGCGAAACTTTTACGGATACGTTTTTTCTCGGTAAACGAATAGCTCATGGAATCTCCGGGAGGTCAGAAGACGGATGGACAGAAATTGAAGCAGAGTACCTATTTTTTAAGCTACCGTGCTAAGTGTTCTGTGGCACAAAAAATACGTGGATCCTGCGATGAAAGGCCGGAACTGACGGTGTCTTTCAACCGTCAGTTGTTGCCATCACCTTACTGCTATTTAATCTCGGAGGTCGCGCCGGCCTCGGTAAGCTGCTTCTGGATAGCTTCGGCATCGGCTTTGGGAATACCTTCCTTGACTGCTTTGGGTGCACCATCCACTAGGTCCTTTGCTTCTTTTAAGCCCAGGCCGGTCACTGCGCGCACGACTTTGATCACGTTAACCTTGCTATCGCCGACTGTGGTAAGGATTACGGAAAATTCGGTTTGCTCCTCCACAGCGGCAGCGGCGGCACCCGCGGCGGGAGCAGCGCTCGCGACAGCCACAGCGGCGGCGGAAACGCCAAATTTTTCTTCCATTTCTTTGATCAGCTGGGAGAGTTCCAGCACAGTCATATTCGCAATCGATTCTAAAATTTCTGCTTTGGCTATCGCCATGATTTTCTCCTGATTAATTTGAGCTTCTGGTGTGTTACGGTTTCAAGTAATTGAAACCGGACTAAGCGGCTTGTTTCTGATCGCGTACGGCTGCAAGGCCGCGCACAAAACTGGTCGGCACCTCGTTGAGTGTCCGCACAAAATTGGCAATGGGCGCCTGCATCGTGCCTAACAGCTTCGAAAGCAATTCGTCACGGCCCGGGAGGGAAGCGAGATTTGCAATCTCCTGACCGGACATTACGAAATTAGCCATGGCGCCAGCTTTGATCACGAATTTGTCATTGCCTTTGGAAAATTCGTATAGCACTTTTGCCGCTGCTACCGGATCACTTCCGATACCATAGGCGAGCGGTCCCACCATGTACTCGGAAAGTCCGTTAAATGGCGTGTCCGTAACCGCACGCCGCGCGAGCGAGTTCTTGATTACCCGGAAATATATCCCTGATTGACGCGCCTTCGCGCGCAACTGGGTCATATGACCGACTTCAAGCCCACGATACTCCGCGATGATGATGGCTTGGGCTTTCGCCACCTGGGCATTCACCTCAGCAACCACCGCTTTTTTCTCTTCTAGATTTAGACTCAAGGCACATTCTCCATCTGTAAATACGGTGTTGAGTTTTAGTGTTGAGTAATCTGATAAAAACTCGCAACCTCATCTCAATACCGCGAACCGGCGACCTTAAATCAGGAGATAAATCTGTTCCTGTTTTTGGGTACGCCATCTGCGCTGGGCGCTCGAAATGGTCAAAAGTCAAAAGCAAGAGGTGATGATTTACACGCCCGCCTAAGCTATTTCCTATCCCATATTGCGATTAAGTTCTCAAGTGATAGCCTAATCCAGTAGCTAAACAGCTTTACAGCTTATTGTTTACTGTCCGCATCGCTCAACAACCCCAACGGTCTTTGACAACCTGCCGGATTGGCGAATATGCCTTTCCAACAGCCCAAAGTCTTACTATTCATTGATAAATTCTCAACGCACGCTGTCAGTGCATGCTGGCCTGATC
>JALYOY010000267.1 GCA_030856655.1 Pseudomonadota bacterium
ACAATACTTCAAACATACCCTCATCGATGCGCTCGCCCTTGGTATGCAGCTGTATGTTCACCACTGGCGTTTCACGCTCAAGAAAAATTCGGGGGGCGTTAGGAATCTCGAGAGATAAATCCTTGACATAGATTTTTTCAATACCGAAAACGGGTTGCTGCTGGTTGCTCATGTTGGATTCCATATGGAGTAGTCAAAATAGGATGTTACCGTAAAAAAACCCGCGTCAGAGGGATAGCATCATCCCAGAAAATCGAGCGAACACGGGGATAATGAATATCTACAACATGCGAGATGCAAATCCTGAATCCGGCAATTGACCGTTTGTTTTCACTCGTTTTTCAGCCCGGCGCCATGATTTGAAATGAGTCCTTGCGCCACTTGAGGTTCACTTTGGTGAGTTCGCTATACGGCGGATTTAAAGAAAAGACGCTGCAGAAGAGTGGACAGACGAGGTATTTCCAGTTAATTGGTTCCCAAAGTCCCGGCGCGTCCGTCCTTTGCATGCCCACGGATCAGACTGCCAGGAGCTTTACCAATTCATTGCTACGGTCGAGTCGCGCCAAATCGTCATAACCGCCTATATGGTTATCGCCAATGTAGATCTGGGGAACGGTACGACGCCCGGTTTTTTTTATCATCTCGGCACGCCGGGCAGGATCCAGGTCAATACGAATTTTTTCAATTTCCATCACACCCCTGTCATGCAGCATTCGCTCCGCCCTTATACAATATGGGCAAAAACCGGATGAATACATGACTACCTTCATCATATACCTTTATACCTTCTATTATTTCTTCACTATCGGCAAATTTGCCTGCCGCCATACATCGATGCCGCCTTCAAGGTTATGTACATGTTCAAACCCGTGCTTGCGCAAAACCGAGCCAGCCTTGCCGGTGGCATTAACACCACTGCGATGGATCAATACGATCGGCTTGCTCTTGAATTTCTCCAGTTCATGCAGGCGCTCCTCAAGCTTGTCAGCGGGAACATGCTTGGAATTGGGCACATGACCCGAATCGTATTCACTCCCCTCGCGCACATCCAAAACCAGAGCATCTTTGTAATTAATAAGTTGAACCGCTACCAGCGTATCCACCTCATGGCCCGAACGGCGAAACAGCAACGGCCATACCAACATACCGCCGCTCAGCAGGGCGGCCACAATCAGGGCAATATTATTCTGCAAGAATGTCACTTCCATACTCCTCAATTTTCCCAACTATGGATTTTATCAGAGACAGGAATGTAGCGGAATTCTTCGTTCGGCGAACTCGTGACCGGCGCGGAACCCGTCATTGGCTGGTTGATCCAGCGGATATCCGGATTCTCCGATTCCTGTCCAGTCTTAGGGAAGACAATCAGGATCTTAAAGGGCAGTGATCCGAGCCCGGGTGCTGCGGCCGTGACCAAAATATATTAAAATGCTACAGCATTTCAAATCGCTTCGCAGAAAATCTCATCTCTTTTATAAAGAACAGCATGAAAAAACTCATTCTCCTGCGGCACGGAGAAAGCACCTGGAACAAAGAGAATCGTTTCACTGGCTGGACAGACGTGGATTTATCACCAAAAGGGCTGGAAGAAGCCAGAAATTCCGGACGGCTGTTGCGTGAGAACGGGTTTGCGTTCGACGTTGCCTATACTTCGGTATTAAAACGCGCGATTCGCACACTATGGATTACGCTGGATGAAATGAACCAAATGTGGATTCCCATTAATTTGTCCTGGCGATTGAACGAGCGCCATTACGGTGCACTGCAAGGCCTGAGCAAAATAGAGACAGCGATTGAATATGGCGAAGAGCAGGTGTTGATCTGGCGGCGCAGCTACGACATTCGACCACCAGCACTGACACCCAGGGATGATCGCTATCCTGGATTCGATCCTCGCTACCGGAGTCTGGCTAAGCAGGATATTCCATTGACCGAGTGCCTCAAGGACACCGTGGCAAGATTCCTCCCTTATTGGAATGAAACCATTGCTCCCCAAGTACAATCCGGGCAACGGGTTCTCATCACAGCACATGGCAATTCGCTGCGGGCGCTTGTCAAATATCTCGACAATCTTTCCGATCAAGACGTCCTGGAACTCAATATCCCCACCGGGGTTCCACTTGTGTACGAGCTTGATGATAATCTAAAACCTATCCGGAATTATTATCTCGGTGATCAGGCAAAAGTCGAACAAGCCATGCGGTTAGTAGCCAATCAGGGGAAAATACTGCCTCACCTATAAGCTTACCGTTCCCTATCACTTTATACCGGTGCCCAATGGGAGCTTTTGCAGATGACAGTTTTCTTCAACAGCGAATCTACATCACCCTATCGATTCTATATCACCCTATCGATATATGCAGTGTATGATTCTTTCGGTAAAAAACGTTGGAAAAACTCGCTCTTGATCGGTATCAATCCCTGGCTGAATATCATTCGCAAGCTTCTACCAGCCTGTGTGCTGATACTGTCGCATCCGCTTCAGGCCGCTCCCAAGGTTGATAAGGAGGACTTGAAGCAGTTACGCAATCGAATTGAATCTTTACAGCAAGAACTGGCAGGTACGGAAGAATCGAAATCGGCAGCAGCGGATGCCCTGCGCGAATCCGAGCGGGCCATCAGCGAGGCCAGCCGAAAATTAGCGGCTTTGACACACGCCCGAGGCAAGGCTAATGATGAGCTTGGCCAATTGCAGAGCCAATCCGGAGAAATCAAGAAACATATTGAAGCGCAACAGTCGCAACTGGGCAAATTGCTTTATCGGCAATATATAAGCGGAGGCAGTCAAAAAGAATATCTGGGTCTTCTGCTTAATCAGCAGGACCCCAACCAGATTGCGCGTAATCTGCACTACCACAGCCATCTGTCCCGCGCACGCGCGGAAAACATCGATACCTTGCGCATTAATTTTCGACGGCTCAATGATCTCACTCGCCAAAGCCGGGAGAAAAACACGGAAATTGCCGTCATCCAGGTTAAGCAAGCCGAGCATAAAAAAAATCTTGAGGAGGAAAAAGCCGAGCACAAAAAACTCCTTACGCGTATTTCGATGCAGGCTGATCAGCAGCGGCGCGAGATCAGCAAGCTTAAGCGCGATGAAGAGCGGCTGGCGAGCCTGGTGGAAAAAATTGCCAAACTGCTTGCCCGCAAAAATCGTACGGGCACTCTCAGCAACGAGAGGGTGCCTGACGCATCGACGGATGGAAATCCGTTCTCGGCATTGAAAGGTCGCTTGAGTTTGCCAGTTCGCGGGGAACTTGCTAACCGTTTTGGTAGTCCACGTGCTGATGGGGGTATTACGTGGAAGGGGCTGTTCATCCGCTCGATTAACGGTGAAGAGGTGAAGGCCATTGCGGGCGGGCGCGTAGTTTTTGCCGATTGGCTAAGAGGATTCGGCAATCTTATGATTGTGGATCACGGGGGCAGTTATATGAGTCTCTATGGCAACAACGAAACCAACTATAAAAAGGCCGGGGACGCCGTTCGCGGTGGCGATACAATCGCGACAGTGGGAAACAGCGGCGGCAACCCCAATTCCGGTTTATACTTTGAGTTACGCCATCAGGGCAAACCGTTTGACCCTTTAAACTGGGTCAGAATAAAATGAGCAGCACACCAAAATTGACAAATGTGGAGAAGTTTAATGGGTAACAAGATGCGGCAATTTGGCTTGGTTATTTTCGGCGCTATCGCCGGCATAATGCTCAGCCTCAATTTTTCTGCTGTCGCCAACAAGGAGACCCCGGAAGTTCTGCGCCCGCTTCCAGTCGAGGAGTTACGTGCATTCACCGAAGTATTCGGTCGCATCAAAAGCGATTACGTTGAACCAGTGGAAGATAAGAAACTCATTACTGAAGCCATCAACGGAATGCTGACTGGTCTCGATCCTCATTCCGCGTATCTGGATACCGATGCCTTCAAGGAACTGCAAATCGGCACTCAGGGTGAATTCGGCGGCTTGGGCATTGAAGTCAGCATGGAAGACGGCTTTGTTAAAGTTATCTCGCCAATCGAGGATACTCCCGCCTTTCGCGCCGGTATTAAACCCGGCGATCTTATCATCAAGCTGGACGATACCGCGGTCAAGGGCTTGTCGCTCACCGACGCGATCAAGCGCATGCGTGGTAAACCCAACACCCCCATTGCTCTCACCATATTGCGCAAGGGCGAGCCCAAGCCGATGGTGTTCACTCTGGTACGCGCCGTCATCAAGATTCAGAGCGTCAAGGCGAAGCTGCTCGAACCGGGATATGCATACGTACGCATTACTCAGTTTCAGGAACAAACGGGAGAAAACCTGGTTAAGGCCATAGAAAAACTGTTCAAGGAAAGCACCATACCCATGAAGGGTTTGGTGCTGGATCTGCGTAACGATCCCGGAGGCTTGTTGAATGGCGCGGTTGCGGTATCCGCTGCCTTTCTGCCAGCTAATTCCCTCGTGGTTTATACCGATGGGCGTACCGATGACGCCAAGATGAAGCTAAAAGCCAGCCCGGAATTCTACCTGCGCGATACAAAAAGCGATTATCTGAAGCGATTACCTGCCGCCATCAAGACGGTACCGATGATTACTCTAGTTAACGG
>JALYOY010000285.1 GCA_030856655.1 Pseudomonadota bacterium
TCTTGATACTGTCTGGTCTGTTGACAACGCGCATGGGCAGCGAATTTGTACCCAGCCTCAACGAAGGCGACATCGCGCTCCATGCGATTCGTATTCCCGGTACAAGCCTGACCACGGCCATCGAAATGCAAAACGAACTGGAGAGAGTTATTAAGACGTTTCCCGAAGTAGAAAGGGTGTTCGCCAAGATCGGAACCGCCGAGATCGCGATCGATCCGATGCCGCCCAGCGTTGCCGACCTGTTCGTCATTCTCAAACCCAAATCCGAATGGTCGGGACCACACCAGACAAAGGCTGAGTTAGTCGCCGCGATGGAACAGGCGGTGCGGAAAGTACCGGGCAATAATTACGAGTTCACGCAGCCAATACAGATGCGCTTCAACGAACTGCTCTCGGGCGTGCGTGCGGATGTTGCGGTAAAAGTGTTCGGCGATGATATGGATACCCTGCTCGCAGTGGGAGAGCAAATCGAAAAGGTGCTGGATACCGTTGCAGGCGCCGCGGATGTGAGAACCGAACAACTCAGCGGCTTACCGGTGCTTTCCATTGAGATGGATCGAGCAAGAATGGCCCGGTACGGTTTAAACGCCATCGATGTGCAGGATGCTGTCGCCATCTCTGTCGGCGGACGAACCAGCGGCCTTATTTACGAAGGCGACCGCCGTTTCGAGCTCCAGGTTCGGCTGCCCGAGCAACTACGTGGCAATATCGAAACACTCAAGCGTTTGCCGATCATCCTCCCCGCTTCAAATCCTGCTGTCGGTGGCGCAACTCCCGCGCTGGCCGGTCTGCCTGCCTATATTACATTGGGCGAAGTGGCCAACTTCGAACTGGTCCAGGGCCCCAATCAGGTAAGCCGCGAAAATGGCAAACGCCGAGCGGTTGTTACCGCTAACGTGCGGGGCCGGGATCTTGGCTCTTTTGTCGAAGAAGCAGAAGCGCTCGTCGCTGAAAAGGTGCAGATCCCGTCCGGATATTGGGTGACATGGGGTGGGCAATTCGAGCAGCTGATTTCAGCCGCACAGCGACTCAAGATTGTGATTCCTGTGGCGCTTGGATTGATCTTTGTCTTGCTTTATACCATGTTTGGAAACTTTCGGGATGGGTTGCTGATGTTTACGGGCGTCCCCTTTGCGCTAAGCGGCGGGGTCCTGGCACTGTGGTTGCGTGATATTCCCTTGTCTATTTCTGCCGGTGTAGGGTTTATCGCGCTGTCTGGTGTGGCAGTGTTAAACGGCCTTGTCATGCTCGCTTTTATAAGGGACTTGCGAGCGCAGGGTATGCCGCTGGATGATGCCATTCAAACGGGCACCGTCACCAGGTTGCGTCCGGTACTCATGACGGCATTGGTGGCAGCCCTTGGGTTCGTTCCCATGGCCCTCGCCACTGGAACAGGCGCGGAAGTGCAACGGCCACTCGCAACGGTAGTTATCGGAGGTATTCTTTCCTCCACCGCGCTGACCCTGCTTGTATTGCCGGTGCTGTATCGGCTGGTCCATGGACGAGATAATTCGAAAGGAGATCCTGAAAATGAAAAAGATACAGGTTAATGACAGCGCCGCGAGTTCGACTGGACTATATCCAGCTTTATAACGGCTAGAGCAACTCAGCCGTAATCCCTAATCCAAAAAGGAGTGGTACCTTGGTCCTCCTTTGGACGGTACATGCTGTACCGGAACAATTGCGCGCAATGTGGATGTCGCAGACATGCGCCCTGTGCTGAAGGGGCTCAACATCGAGCAGAACATTGTAGTAGATGGCGCCTTTCATTTTGGAGAGCGCAAGCTCGGCGAACTTAAATAAGGCTATGGTTGCCTCAATCATGCGCCTTCTGATTAAAACGCATTTAGTCGTAATCATCGCATGAGCCTGCGCGGCGTGGGCATGTTCAAGCGCTTCAATGAAGTCGCTGATCATGATTCTTTTACCGGACGCAAAATCCCATCCAGCAAGGGCCAAAATGACGGATCCTTATAATCAAATACAAGATCGTGCTGAAGAGCCATCGCACGCACAGGGCAATCATGAGCATCCTAGGCCGATTAGCTATGGGCGCGCATTTGTTATCGCCATC
>JALYOY010000293.1 GCA_030856655.1 Pseudomonadota bacterium
TTGATGTCTTGCCTTTGTGGAAATACGTGCTTAGGAAATAGGTGCTGATAGTGGCTCCGCACAATGCAAGTACAGTGTTGACCACGGTCTGCGGCATCTCCTCAAAAGGAACGATGGCGGTGGCGAAACTTGGCCAGAACAGCCACAATACCATCGAGCCAAGCATCGCAAAGCGATCGGACGTGGCATCCGATTCGATCGGCTGACTGCGTTGTCTCGCCGTAGTAAGAGCAAGTGATAATCCCAAGCCAAAATAAGCGCCAAAGGCATGTATGATGACTGACCCGGCGGTATCCTGGTAACCCTCCGTCAGTCCCATCCCATTGTCCAGCACCAGCCACTCGTTCATCAGATACGCGGGAACCAGGAAAAGTGCCAGTAAGGCGTATTGAAAACCACGCAGACGTCCAAGCACTGCGCCCATGGCAATCAATGCGGCGGCCACGGCGAACTCGGCAAAAAGCAAAGCTTTCACGGTGTTTGGGGCAATTTCGTGGCCGAAGATGCCGTTGGCGCGAAGTAACATGTAAAGAGGAAGACCAACCGCCACTACGAGATATGTGCCGGTGGTGGCGCCAAATCCATACCTCCGGACGAACACCATGAGAAAGCCGAAACCTACCAGCAACATCGCCAGGATGTGAATGACGTAATTATACTGAGCCACTTGCCGCGCCTCGCTGAGTTCGGGGCCAACACCGGCCTCGCTCGCCCAGGCACTAAAGCACAGCAGGAACAGATTAGCGATACCACACAGTAACAAGCAGAAGCTTTTTCTCATTTGACTCTCCCTATTTTTCGCGGTTATTGGGCCTGCCACGCCAGAGTGTGAACCTCAATAGCCTTAAACACAATAGGGATATATCGAATAGCGTGGTCTCATCCGGAAATGAGACTATTGCTGTAAAAGAAAGTCACGCGGCATTCGTAGCCAATATTCCACACACCGCAGAGGCCTCATGGAAAAGCTGCCACGAACTTTATTTGGGATGGAAGTGGCAATCTACACAATATGCTATTATGCGTTACGAAGTTTGATTGTCGTTACGAAGTTTGATCGTTTGTGTAAGATCATCCGAAACACGTTTGCTCCCATACAGCGCTTCGCTTATATCCGCCGCAATGATTTGGTAGAGAGGACGGATAATGCTGCGGATGTCGTTGATGATGGCGTTAACATTCATCATCGAGGGGATGCGTTCGCCATGATGCTCAATCGGCTTGCCTATGGCCTGAAGCTTGACGCCAAGCTTGCCAAAATGACTGGCCAATCGTTCCTCCGTTAGAACAAAGAGAGTTTCGATTCCGTGCAGACGCGCCAATTCGGTAGTGCCGAGATAGAGGCCGATCGGGATGTAGGGGAAGCGCGGCAATTCCGGCGTGCCGAAATCTTCGCTAGAGATGCCAACCGCGCTGTTTGCCTCACCTTTACGCCTGCGATAGCCAGCAATAACGGCGAGGCGTGAAACCTCTGCGATACTATGGCGTGATAACTTCGATGGATCGATAATAGATCGGTCTAGCGTGGCAGCGCAGGTTTTCTCGAAAGGCAAGAGGTAGCGCGGATCCTCCGGTCGGGGACGGACGATACGAGTGCAGCCGATAAACTCGTGTGTCTTTACGCTACGCATCAGGAGGTGCAGCGAATTGTCGTCGTGCTCGTCGCTCTCGCGCCTATCATGTCGTACGGGTTCAAATCCAAGATGCTCGCAGTAGACTTCATGCCGCACGCGGTAAACTTCGTCCTTCAGCGCAGTCGAGAACGCCGGTACGATTTCGAAGTGCTGCTTGAAATTACTGCCCAAGTCGAGCATATCCGACCTCCTTGTATACTCCTCTATCACTCGTGGCGTTCGGTTTGACCTATTCGAGCTTTTTCAAATAGTCTTTGGTAAAAACCTTGTCTGGCAGATCACGCAGTTTCATTTCCGAATATTCAAGTACGGATACCTCATCTTTACGTAGTGCATCTTCCATGACGAGGCGGGTCGGTCGCTGCTTTCCCAGAATCATCCGGAAATCTTCGTAGCGACTGGTTTTCAACAGGCGATCAGACAGTGAGTAGAACTCGGCTCGGTATGGCCAGAAATTTGATTGCCGTATCCAGTATAAGACTTTATGATACGTCACGCTACGGTCGACGCCGGTGAGTTCCAGTACGTAATATTTTTCGCCATCGATGGTGTCAATGCGCAAGATCGTAGCAGTGTAATCAGCGGCGAAGTTTGCTCGAGCCAAGTCCCCATTCGCCACTTGCCCCGTGAGTCTTTGTGACATTGATAGGCGTATAGGTTGCGAGATATCCGGCATGAATATCCACAGATCGCGCCCTTTCATGAGCAAAATCTGTCCGCGTTCGGACGCTGGCTCGGTGGTCATCACTAGGCTGTTTTCATTGCCCTTGGATAGAACCCGGTATTTCCGCGTATCCGCTGGCTGATCGGGGGCAGTGGTATTAATGTTGACGTCGACCTGGAAGCTCTCGCGGGGGAAGCGTATCTGGTCAGACTTTTCCAGGATGCTTTGAGCTAATTCCGCAGTAGACTCTGCTGGCGCGCTGGGGGTCATGGTGACAAACAGGAATATCACCGTAAACAGGTATCGCAAAGATTGTTTGTGCATTTTATTTCCTATTGTGGATAGCGTTTACCCCTGAGGTTGCACATTTCAGGATAATTCTTATGAGCATAGTACGACTTGAGCACGTATTCAAAGATTACATCGTGGGTGAACAGCAAGTCCAGGCACTCAACGACATTACGCTGAACATTGAGGATGGCGCTTTCCTTGCAATTGCCGGTCCATCCGGCAGTGGTAAGTCTACGCTACTCAATCTGATCGGTTGCATCGATACCCCATCGCTTGGAAAAATATTTATTAATGGCAAGAATATCAGTGGTCAGACGCCTGATGAACTTTCCGATCTTAGGGCGCGAACCATTGGTTTTATTTTCCAGACGTTCAATCTGTTGCCGGTTCTATCTGCTGAGGAGAACGTCGAGTACCCCCTATTGCAATTCAAGGAGTTGAGCGCAACAGAACGCCGGAACCGAGTTGCGAAATATCTTGCCATCGTAGGCTTGTCGAGGTTTGTCAGCCATCGTCCGAACCAGCTTAGCGGCGGCCAGAGGCAGCGCGTAGCGATTGCCCGCGCGTTGGCGACGCAGCCAAAGGTCGTTTTGGCGGACGAACCAACTGCTAATCTTGATCACAAAACCGGCGAAGACATCCTGCAATTGATGAAGGATATTAACGGCGAGTTCAAGACAACCTTTATTTTTTCCACTCATGATTGGCGTGTCATGGCAATGGCGGACCGGCTGGTGCGTATCGAAGACGGCCAGATCGCGGGTCAGGATATCAAGGACGACGAGAAATCGGCTATAGTGATTGAGCGCCGTCGTGCGAGCCATAATGCCCCAGCCGAAGATGTGGATCAGAGCGGGGCGGATGGGACACGGACGTAAAACTGGATACTTTATATTAATTGCGGCATTGATCGCCTTGCCGCTGGCCAGCTTTGCCGAAGCCACGGCACCCAATTCCCCAACACCTCATTCCGCAGCCGGTGCGATATCGTCATCTAATTTGCCGCCGGATAAGGAGAATGGGGCGCCTTTGTTCTTGTTCTTGTCCTTGTCGTTATCTATATCCCCGCCTTCAGTTCGCCAGGAGGCCAAGTTCCTTGGTGCAACTAGTGAAAGCAATGTTGCTGCGCATGATGAGGCTACCGGTAAGCCTTTACCCCTACAGTTGTCTTTCTCTCTCTCCTCGCCTTCCATCCAGTCGATAACCAAGGATAATGAAAGTAACGTGGCCTTATATGATAAGGACCTGAGCGAAAGCAATACGAATTCGCGCGAGTCGCTATTCGGTGACGCAGCACCAGAGAAGGAGAAATTACCCCACGTTTCTGCCTGGAAGAAATTGGTAACTGGCTGGAGGGGATTTTCTCAACTGGAAATCGCGGATAACTATAGCAGTCCTGAGCATTTCTCCAAAGCGAAGCTGCGAACTGAACTGTCCCGCACCGGACAATTCAACGAATACCTGAAATGGAAAATCAGTGGCCGATTCGATTACGATGCCGCCTATGATCTCTCCAATTTCTATCCTCAGGCCGTTCGCCAGGATCAGCGCTATGATTTCTTTCTGCGCGAAAATTACCTGGATATTTCCGCTGGTAAGTTCGATTTCCGCCTTGGGCGTCAACACGTGATATGGGGCGAGATGGTTGGACTATTTTTCGCCGATGTTGTATCGGCCAAGGATCTGCGCGAGTTTATCCTGCCGGCGTTCGATATATTGCGTATCCCGCAATGGGCGATGCGCGCCGAATACTCGAAGAATAATGTACATGCTGAAGTGCTGTGGATTCCAGTACCGACTCTTGACGAGATTGGCAAGCCGGGTGCCGATTTTTATCCTGGCCCACTGCGGGGAACAGCCAGTTATCTACCCGAAGATCGCTCCGGGCGCAACGTTGGCAACTCGAATTATGGGCTTCGTTTGTCTTATCTGAAAAACGGCTGGGATATGTCAGGATTTTACTATCACAGTCTCGACGCCTCTTCCACGTTTTACCGCGTCAGCGGGCCCACCGAACCCCTTGTCTTTCAGGCGCGCCACGATAAGATCGATCAGGTTGGCGCAACTTTTGCCAAAGACTTCGGTTCAATTGTTCTGAAGGGCGAGGCCGTTTATACGGACGGGCGCAGGTTTAATGTCGCACGGCCTACCGCGTTGGATGGGCTGGTCAGGCAAAATACTCTGGATTATGCACTGGGCCTTGACTTCAGCCTGCCGGCCGAAACGCGCCTGAATCTACAATTCTTTCAGCGCGTTTTTTTCTCACATGACCCGGGCATCGTTTCGGACAGAGTGGAGAACGGAGCCAGTGTTCTGCTCAACGGCAAGGTCTGGCGGAATATAGAAGCTCAGGCCTTGCTGATCCACAGCTTGAATCGCGTTGACTACATGTTCCGGCCGCGGCTGACGTGGAATTTTGAGAAAAACTGGCGCTGGGTGCTGGGGGCAGATGTCCTCGGGGGTCAGCCTAACGGCCTATTTGGCCGTTTCGACCACAGTGATCGCGTCTATACCGAGATGCGCTATTCGTTCTGATGTCACATATAAAATGCAAATCCTGTCGTAAGGCATACAGAAGTTCAGAAATTCTGCCTTAGTGCCTCAACCACTGGCGTGCGAGAAACGTGCCTTGCCGGATGAATAGCTGCCAGAACTGTAGCCCCCAAACCAATAGCAAAGGACATCAGGAGTCCTGACGGAATAATCTGGATTTCACCTGTATAGCCGATCTCGGAGGTGGGCGGCGGCGGCATTGGAATGCCGATCGCAGAGATGACCAGTGCCAGCAGCACGCCAATCACAACTCCAAGACAACTGCCGATCAGTCCGAGCAATATGCTTTCGATTACTATCAATCGAAATACCTGGCTGCCACGGTTACCAAGCGCCTTCATTGTGCCGAACTCTCCCACTCGCTCAAGAACACTCATGTTCACGCTGTTAGCAACACTCAGCAACACCATGAAGAGGATAATCAGTTGCAGGAAACCAAATTGCCCTCTATAGAATTCCACCGTCTTTTCGTAATAATCATTCAATTCGACCCAAGTCTTGATTTCCAGGCCTGAAGTGCCAAATCGTTCCTTCAACTGGGCGGCGACACGAACCGTGTCATCGGTTTCTTTTAACGAGATAACGAGTGCGTTCGCGCCTTGCGTACCGAGCAGTTCCTGGGCCGCAGCGAGCGGAATTCTTATTGCCCGAGCGTCGTAATCGTTGATGAAACTCTGGAATACACCGATCACTTCAAAATCCATACTGTTCAGCGCGCCTTCAAGCGCGTTTGCCAGTAAAGTTACATGGTCGCCCGGTTTTAATTTCAGACCTTTAGCGACACCGTGTCCGAGCATAATGCCGGAGGGGTCTTTGTCGGTTAGTTGGCGTCCAGCGGTGATCGATACAAAGCTTCCCAGCGCCGCTTCTTGTCCTGGTTCCATTCCTTCGCCACTGATTGGCAGGTCACTGCGGCCATTGTTGAGCAATCCTGTGAAGTTAAGCCGCGCCATCACATTGTCAATGCCCGTCACACCCGCGACGCGTCGTTTTATGGCATCCGGAGTCGCAATCAGATATTTCTCTGGCGTTCGCGAACCGGCGGCGTAATACCCCTCCTTGTAGAGTTGCATATGCCCCGACTGCGAATGTATCAGTGCCTCGGCCAGTTTCACGAAGATATCGTTTACCCACCCACCCGCAAGAATAAGGCCGACTACGCCGCATATGACAGCAGTAAGGGTCATTACGGTATGCATTTTCTGCCGAAGGATGTTACGCAAAGCAAGTTTGAGCATAGTGTCCGTATTTCTGTCATCTATTGTGCCGCAAAGCATCGACGATCTGCATCCGTGATGCCTTCCAGGCTGGATAAACGCTGGCCAGAAAAGTCGTACCAACCGTGAGTGCTAGAGAGTCTAGCACTATGTCCCAAGTAACAAGAATTTGCCCAGTGAAGCCTCGCGACAATCCCGGCGGGGGTGACATGGGAATGCCGATACTTGATAGCACATGGGCCAACAATAGCCCTACTATCAAACCGAGGAAGCCGCCAATACAGCCGAGGAGAATCCCTTCGCTCAAGAAAAGACGCATGATTCCCCTGCGCGTCACGCCCAGCGCCATGGAAGTGCCGATTTCGCCAGTGCGTAGCATTATGT